>JAKJEP010000353.1 GCA_022705365.1 Planctomycetota bacterium
TTTGACAAATATTTTTTATCGGTTGCGGACAGACATCGTTTTAGTGCTGGGGGACCGGGTGGAAATGTTCGCAGCGGCGGCGGCGGCAGCGACCAGCCATTTGATTATCGGACACATCCACGGGGGGGATGTGGCAACGGGGGTGCTGGACGATGCCTACCGGCACGCGATTACCAAATTGTCCCATATTCATTTTGCCGCCAGTAAAGGGGCCTATGAGCGGATTCTGCGTTTGGGGGAGGAACGGTCTCGCATTTATCAGACCGGTTCGCCGGCGATTGACCATTTATCGGACACAATTTGTAAAAATATACTGCAATTAAATCTGTGGGCCGGTTTTGACGTGCGGGAGGATTTTTTGCTGATAGTCCAGCATCCGGCGGGCGGCTCGTATGAGCAGGAAAAAGCCCGCATGGAGGAGACGCTATGGGGCTGCCACTGTAAAGGCTTGCGGGCTATTGTGTTATATCCCAACTGCGATCCGGGTTTTTCGGGAATTATCAAGGGCGCCCAGCGGTTGTGCCGGCAGTTCGGCTGGCCGATGATTGACAATCTGCCCCGGAGTATTTACCTGGGGCTGCTGCGGCGGGCGCGGGTGCTGGTGGGAAATAGTTCCAGCGGAATAATTGAGGCGGGCTATTTAAATGTCGATGTAGTCAATGTTGGACATCGGCAGGAAGGCCGCGAACATGGAGCAAATGTGATCCATGCGGCCTATGGACAACGGAATGTCAGCCGGGCAATAGAAGTAATCCTGGCGCGACGGCAGAGAAAACGGCAAAAAGCCGTCCTGTATGGCGATGGCAAAAGCGGCCGGAAAATCGCGCGCATTCTCGGTACGATGCCAATGGACGAGCGATTTTGGCAGAAAAAATTGACCTACTGAATAAAGGATGACAATCGTGGAAGCAGCAGACATTATTAATCAGACCGTGGAAATTGCAACCTTGCCGGAAGTCACTCTGCGTATCATCGAAGTGGTACAGGATCCGCGCAGTACGGCTCATGATCTGCATAAAATCGTCAGCAACGATCCGGCCCTGTCGGCGCGGGTATTGCGGGTGGTGAACTCGGCGTTTTACGGTTTGCCGGGCCAGATCGGCAGTATCGACCGGGCGATCATGATGCTGGGGCTGAACGCGGTGAAAAATATCGCGATTGCGGCCTCGCTGGCCAAGATGTTCAAGAAGGGGGCTATCTGCGATGACTTTACCGGGAAGGATTTATGGACGCACAGCGTGGCGGTGGGGGCCACCAATAAATTGATTACCAACGCCATCGGGCTGGCCCTGCCGGACGAGGCGTTTTTAGCGGGGCTTATCCATGATTTGGGGCTGGTGGCCATCATGCAGAGCCAGGCCAATAAACTGCTGGAAATCGTGCAGATGGCCAAAGCGGGGATTCCTTTCCGCAAAGCGGAAGATCAGGTGCTCGGCACCAATCATCAGGAAATCGGCATGGCCCTGGCGGCGAAATGGAAGTTCCCCCGCTCGTTTCAGTATGTCACGGGGTATCATCATAATCCCACGGATCTGGCCCGGGAAAACCGCCTGCTGGCGATGGTCACTCATGTTTCGGATCTTCTCAGCAGCCAGAAGCAATTCGGGATTACGCTGACGGTTGAGAATGAAGAAATTTCCGCGGAAGCGCTGGAAGAAATCGGGCTTACCCGGGACCAGTTGGACGATATTCATAACCTGATCGAGGAAGAACTAGAAATCGTCCGATCCCTGATCGAATAATCGGGATATGTCGTAGTTACCTGCCTATCCTTCTTTCTCTTTCCGGAGAGAGCCATCCGGACTGTGCATCGATCCTGCCTACCTGTCTCCTGCTTCCGCATATCCTTGCTTCTTCGACCCTGCCGTGAAAAAGAACCCATGACCAATTTTTTTTATCCTCTTTCTTTTTTTTGATAAATTCCCATTTGCAACCAGCCGAAAATAATCATGTTCAATGAAAATACTTAGGCATAAAAACATGAAAAAGGAATGTGAAACAAGGAACGGCAAAATGGAACGCAGGAAAGAAAAGAGAATCAGTTTTTGCTGGCCGATCTGGTTCGGTCATGATTTGAACGGAGCCTTTGCCCGGGGCCAGATGGCGGATTTGTGCGGCAGCGGGGTCAGTTTCACCGCAGCGGAAAACCAGTGTCCCAAACCGGGAGATCATGTTTTGACGCGGTTTAGTTACCCTCATCCGGGAGAGGAATTTCAGATGTCCAGTTATTACAACTGGTCGGAAGTGCTCCGGGTCGATCCATTTCTGCCGGGATTAAAACGGGTGGCGATGCGGCTGAAAACGGCTCTGCCGGAAATGCTCACGGCAACGGAGGAATCGGAGGAACAGGAATATCTGGTGGAAACGGCATAACCGATACCACCGGGCACGGACTAAAGCTAACTTTCTTCATAATCAGGCGGCTTGCGTTTAAGCCGCCTCTTTTTTTCTCCGACAGATTCAAGTCCTATAAGAAAATAATTTTCCTTTTTTGGCACTTTTTGTATTTGTATTTTATACTTTTAAATCATGAATACGAAAAATGAACATAAGACCAACTCGTTCCGGAATGCCTTGCTCCCGGTCATCCGGGGCTTTCTATCCAGGTTGTTCACCATTTTGAGCTATTCGGTTTTCAGTCCGCGGAGCCACCGGCCGAACCAGACGGTAAACCAGCCTAAAACGGAATCCGGCAACTCCGGCTCATCGAAATGGTATCTTCCGAATCGTGCTTTTGTAAGGCGATTGGGCTATGAAATCACGATGCGGATTCTGGCGCTGCCGATTGTGATTTTGCTTTTTGTGGCGGCGATTGTTTATATGGGGACGCGCCCCACGGCGGCGGAGATTTCCCTGTACCCGGACAGCCTGGGATTGTTATACAAAAACATTAGTTTCACCAGTGAGGACGGCACGAGCCTGCTGGGATGGTTTATACCCTCCCTGAAGGCGGATGATATTCTTGCCGAGGGCGACAAGGCCCTGACCCGCAAACGGCCGGGGGTGGTCCTGTGCCACGATTTTGGCGCCAATCGCGATCAATTGCTGGCGCTGGCCTCCAGCCTGAACCGGGAAGGAATTGAAGTTTTGCTGTTTGATTTTCGCGGGAGCGGCCTGAGTGAAGGAAAACCGCGCAGCTTCGGGCTATATGAGCAGGAAGACGTCACGGCCGCGGTCCATTATCTGGCGGAACAGCCCACGGTGGATTCCGGTAAGATTTCAGTGATCGGCCAGGGTTTGGGCGGAATCGCCGCCATCGGGGCCGCCAGCCGGGACCACGGGATCCGCTCGCTGGTCGTGGGAGACGTGGATCGCAATTTTGAAGCCGCGGTTTCCCGCAAGCTGCGCCAGTCGGGCGCGCTGGGCGAGGCATGCAGTTCGGCATTTGTCTGGGGCTGCAAAACCTATTTACGGGCCAATGACACGCAGATGTCCACGGTGCATAAGGCCACCCTGCTGAGTGAAAATCAGTCTCTGCTGCTGGTCTATCACAAAAATAACGATAAACTGACCCAATCGGCGCAAATCATCAAGAAAAATACGGATGCCCGCACGGAGACTCTCGTGGTCGAAAGCCTCAAACCGTGCCTCCTGACGGAATACGATACCGTCATACCCCGGATTATCGAATTTTTGCAAAAATCCTGGGAGTAGAATCAGGGTTTGGCGTCCGGCGGCTGGGAGCACAAATTCGTAAATAATTCTGTAACGCGAATGATTTGTGGTTCCTTCACCATCAGATAGCGGTGTCGGCCGGCGGGCTGGGGGGTGAATATTGTGTGCCCGGCCTCATCCACCTGAATCGTACCCGGCTCGGAAAGGTCAAAGTACTCCCGCTGCGGCCGCACGGCATACAAT
>JAKJEP010000354.1 GCA_022705365.1 Planctomycetota bacterium
ACCGCATACCCGGGAGCCGAAATTCAGCAGTTTTGTCAATCAGGAAAACCTCAAGGCAAAGCTGGCGGGATATCATGTGACCTTTTCCAGTTATGAAGGACCGGCTAGTATTGTGAATCACATTTCCGACTATTCGAGCAAGCGGCAGATCCCGATGATCGGGCTGGTGGCGGAGATCCCGGCCTATGTACAGGGGCGGAATCCCAAGTGTATCGAGGCGACGGCGCGGCGGCTGGCGAAGCTGCTGGAGATTGAGGTTGATTTTGAGGATTTGCGGATTATCAGCGAAGACCTGGAAAAGAAGCTGGACAAGGCGGTTCAAAAACGGGCCGAACTGGCCGAGCATATCAAGAGGCTGGAAGAGAACTATGATAAGGAAGTATTCGATACCGAAATGGACGATTTGAAAAGCTGGCTGGTCCAGCAGGGGATTCGGGTAGATTAAAAGGAGGGAGTAAATCCTGGTTTGGCGGTCGGGAATGCCAGTCCTGCTACAACCGCAATCCGTACGGGCAGGACCGGGAGGAAGGGAAAAAGAATATTTGACAGCCATTTTCCCGGTAGGTATCTTACCGCAATTCTACTGAAATCGTATTGGATATGTCAGTCCTCGGCGAACTGCCAAAATACTGGTTTGAGTGGATGAATAGTAAAAAACGAGAAAATATTCTGTGAACGCGCGAAACGAATCCTTACCCATTCGTATTCAATTTGTATCCCTCGGCTGTGCGAAGAACCTGGTGGACAGCGAAAAGATGATGGGCCTGCTGGCGGAGGCAGGCTGCACCTTTGTCAGTCCGGATGCGCAAGCCGACCTCACCATCATCAATACCTGCGGCTTTATTGAAGAGGCCCGGCAGGAAGCCCGGCAAACCATTCGGCAGGCCCTGGAAGATAAAAATTCCGGCACTACTGGACGGATTGTGGTTACCGGCTGCCTGGCCCAGCTATGGGCGGGGAAATTACTGGAGGAATTTCCCGATATCGATGCTCTGCTGGGGCTGGCGGACCGCAGCCAAATCGCCCAAATAGCGGCGGATCTGGTTCAGGGAACCCCCGCCAAAGCGAAAAAGATAAAGGCAAACACCATTATCAAACCTTTCCATACCGGCGTCCATGAGGATCAGGCCCGGCTGCGGCTGACCGATCCCAGTTGGGCCTATCTGCGGATCAGCGAAGGCTGCGGCATGGGGTGTACGTTCTGCACGATCCCGGCTATCCGCGGGCCCTTCCGCAGCAAGCCACTGGATAGGATTCTGGCGGAAGCGGCGGAACTGGTTCGGGATGGGGCGGTGGAACTCAACCTGATTGGGCAGGAAACCAGCGGGTACGGCAGCGATCTGGGATTGGTATCGGGATTCTCGGAATTATTGAAACAACTGAACCAGCTTGATCCGCTGCGGTGGATCCGGATTTTGTATGCCCATCCGGCTACCCTGACCGATGCGCATATTGAAACGATGGCGGCCTGCCAAAAGGTGGTCCCATATATCGATATTCCGCTTCAGCACATCAACGACCGGATCCTGAAACTCATGCATCGCCGCATCAATCGCAAGCAAACCGAGGAAATCATCCGGAAACTGCGCCATACCATCCCGGAGATCACCATACGAACGACCCTGCTGGTGGGATTCCCATCGGAAAAAGATTCGGAGTTCGAGGAGCTGCTGGATTTCGTGGTGGAAAACCGCTTTGAGGCGCTGGGGTGTTTTACCTATTCGCCGGAAGAAGGAACCGCCGCCGCACGAATCAAGAACCATGTTCCGCAGGAGATTAAGCAGCAGCGGCTGGATACGATTATGACCGCTCAGCAGCAGATCGCCTTCGACCATGCCCGCCACCAGGTGGGGAAAAATCCCGATTGCCTGATCACCAGCTTCCTGGAGCCTCCGGCCGTCCGGGATCTGAAACTGGACCGGAAAAAAACCTGGTATAACGCCCGGCACCGCGGACAGGCGCCCGAAATGGATGGCGTCTGTTATCTTGCCGGGGAAAAAGCCGACAAGGACCTGATCGGTACGATCCGTCCGGCGGCGATTTCCGGTCACATGGATTATGACCTGATTGGATCTGTGTAAGATAGAGCGATAAAATTCCGGTTGCTCCCTGCCTGAATTTCCATTAAGATTAGCGGGTGTTTTACTGCTGATTTTCGAGCTTTTTTCTGTCTTTTAGCCTGGTTTGGTAACACGAATGCATACATTTGTTAGATCGCTGCCGAATATTTTGACCGGTTCCCGGATATTTTTGACGGCTATTTTTCTGGTGCTGCTGGGAATGACGGATCGGCAGGCCCTGCTGGACCCGGCTGCGGTCGATTCCCAGGCGGGCAAGCTGCACTGGGCGTTTGCAGTGTTTGTCATCGCCGGGATAACGGATATTCTCGATGGGCCGCTGGCCCGCAAGCTCAAAGTGACCAGCCAATTCGGCAGGACATTCGATCCGTTTGTCGATAAGATTCTGATCGGCGGGGGATTCATTATGCTGGCAATCTATAATACCGGCATTCCCAAAGACTTAACGGGAGTAGCCTGGTGGATGGTGGCGGTGATTCTGGCCCGCGAACTGTTTGTAACCATTATCCGCAGCATGAGCGAATCTCAGGGCAAAGAGTTCGCAGCCACCTGGGCCGGCAAACTCAAGATGTTCCTGCAGAGCTTTACCATCGGCACGATCATCATTTACGTGGCGGACTGTCAGGGGGAAACCTGGGCGGTCATATTACGAAACTGCATGATCTGGATAACGGTGGTTTTCACCGTGTTCTCAGCCCTGATCTATACCCGGAGAATCCAGAAGCTGCGCATTTTCAGTGGTTTAACGCAAAAAAGCAGCTAATCCGTAAATGGTTTACCACTGGTCGTAGTCTTCGATGTATTCCATGAGGCCGTCGGGATTCAAAACGGTGATGGTGCGGTAAGCGGTGTCAATGAGTCCCCGATGGCGGAAGTCAGAAAGGGTACGGGAGACGGTTTCGCGACTAACACCAAGCTGGACGGCAAGTTCTTCGTGGCTGATTTTCCGGGTGCGTCCGGCAGGCTGAACCAGTTCACTGCGCGGGGAGCGGCTTTTGAGCAGGAGCCGGGCCAGTCGGGTATAGACATTTTCGAAGCTGGAGCGTTCCAGTTCGCGGGTCAGGCTGAAGATGGTGCGGGCCATGGTCTGCATGAGCCGGTAACAGATATCGGCGTCCTTTAGGAGGACTTTTTCGAGGGCGTCTTTGTTCATGGTAAGGATGATGGTAGGCCGGCTGGCGATAAGAGTCACAGCACTGGCGGCGCCGGTGATCATCTCGGCCAGACCGAAATGGTAGCCCTTCCGCAGGATACTGACGAGTTTTTCATTGCCGGCGGAGCTGCGGCTGAGAGAGCGGATTTCGCCGGAATATACTATCAAAAAATGAGTTATGGATTGCCCCTGAAGCCAGATAGTCTGACGGGGCTGCAATTTCTTGACATGGATTAACTGGGCCAGTTTGCTGAGCTGGTCGGGTTGCAGCAGCTCGAAGGCCCAGATATGGCGGAGAAATTCCTGGATGGTGTCGGTATCAATCCTTTTGTCCATAAACGAGTAGTATAGGGGAAAAATTTCGTTTTTCAAGAAAAATGTGATAAAAATCACACATTTATGGCAAAAGCAGGAAGTAAGATAGCAATTGTAAGCTGAATAACCGTTTAGCAGTGACAAGCTGAATGTTCCAGTGAGCCAGAAGGTAGAACTGAGATGGAGATGGATATGTCAACAATTGCTTCGCGAAATACCATGCAGGATGCGTTACCGGTGCTGGATCCGTTAAAGATGAAAGACTGGGAGATTGCGGCGGCGGCGGAAAAGACCATGAAGCCGATCGTGC
>JAKJEP010000355.1 GCA_022705365.1 Planctomycetota bacterium
GTGGGAATATGAAGATGATCCAGCAGTGCCAGCAGATCGCTGTCTGCGGTGCCCAGCCGGCCGTTGGACGCGCCGGATTTGCCATACCCTCTCTGATCGTACCGGATAACCCGAAAATGCTGGGCCAGTGGTAAAAAATTAAAATCCCACATCCGGCTGTCCAGCATATTGCCATGAAGCAAGACCAGCGGCTCCCCCTGACCAGCCGTTTCATAGTATATTTGCGTGCCGTCAACAGGAAGGTAACCAGATTCTATATCCAAAATACGGTCCTTTCGCGACGGGTTATTTTACCTGAACGCCTTTACTCCGTAGATACTTCTTGAGTTCCGGGATTTCAATCATGCGAAAATGAAAGACCGACGCCGCCAGCAGCACCGACGCGCCCGCCTGAACCGCTTCGTAAAAATGTTCCAGGTTACCCGCCCCCCCGCTGGCAACCACGGCCGCCGATACCACCTGGGCCATAGCCCGGATGACCGGTAGGTCATAACCGGTTTTGGCCCCGTCGCCGGCCTTGCTGGTCGGCAGAATCACCCCGACCCCATAACCATCCACTTTTTTGGCCCATTCCACCGCATCGAATCCGGTAGCGGTCCGCCCGCCGTCGATATACACTTCATACCCGCTGGGCAGGGCGGGATTCTGGTCCACATCAATGGCAACCGTAACCTTGTCCGGCCCGAATTTCTTGACCATTTGCTGGATAATTTCCGGTTTACGGAAGGCTGCGCTGCTGGTGGAGATTTTGTCCGCCCCGGCGCTGAGCACCGCCTCCGCGGATGCCACATCGCTGATTCCGCCCCCTACCGTAAAAGGCACCGTCGTTACTTCCGCCACCCGGCGCACCACGTCCAGCATGGTGGCACGGCCCTCGACCGTGGCGGTGATATCCAGCAGGGCCAGTTCGTCCGCCCCCGCCCGGCAATAAGCCTGGGCGCACTGGACCGGATCCCCAGCATCTTTTATATCCACGAAATGAACGCCCTTCACTACCCGACCGTTTTGCATATCCAGACAGGGCATAATCGTTACACTTTTATTCATATTTACTATACCTTTTGAGTGAGATTCATCGCAAAATACTCATCTTTTATACATGTTTTCCTTTATAAAATTCGTTAAATAGCACCGCGTTTGATAATCCGTGTCTGCTCTCCCCCAGCATTTAAAATCTTAATTTCCAATCCTTTACCATCAAAATCCGCATTGGCTACCTTTTCTTTTAATTGCTCCACGCTGCTTATTTTTTCCCCATCCACTCCCACAATAATATCCCCAGCCAATAACCCCCCTTCGTCCGCCAGACTCCCCGGCAGTACGGAGGTAATCATTAATCCTTCCGTATCAACAGGATAACCGAGTTTCTCCGCCATATCTTTTGTTAAAATTTGCAGACTTACCCCCAGCCGCGGTCCCTGGTCTGGATAGATCGGCGAGGGATAATCCGGCACATATTCTTCAATTTTGGGCGACGGTAACTCCTGCGGATATATATCTTTAACGATATTCTTACCGGCTTCGCTGTCACCCAGCAGAACATCCACTGTAATTTCTTTACCTTGGCGCCATACTCGACATTCAGCATTTGTACCAGGCAGTAAAATGCCAATCAGATTACGTAACTCCTTGGAAGAAGAGACTTTCTTGTGGTTTACTTCCAGAATAACATCGCCTTCCTGCATTCCGGCCTTCGCGGCTGGTGAGTTCTTTACGATATCGAAGACTACCACCCCGCTTATCGAATCGGGAATATCCTTTAGCAGATCGGAAGGGTCTTTTTTGTAGCGTTCCTGGAATAATTGTTTGTGATAGGCCATAGCCAACACTTCTCGCAACTCTTCCACGCCGGCCATCCAGACACCCAGCCAGCCGCGCTTAACCTCTTTATGTTCAATCAATTGCGATACTACAAATTTGACAATATTGCTGGGAATCGCAAAGCCATACCCGGCGGAAACCCCCGTTGGGCTTTTAATATTTGAGTTAATTCCAATAACCTCGCCGTAGAGATTGACCAGAGGGCCACCGCTGTTTCCCTGATTGATGTCCGCGTCGGTCTGGAGAAAATCCTCATAGGCGGATCTCCCTAAAATGAATGTTTGCCTGCCTTTATAACTAATAATGCCCGAAGTCACCGTTTGCTCCAATCCAAAGGGGCTGCCCATGGCCAGGACGATGTCACCAACCTTAACTTCATCTGAATCACCGAGTTGCGCTACGGGGAGATCTTCACCCGCCGGGTTGATTTGGACCACGGCCAGGTCGGTGGCGGGATCGAGGAATTTATCGATGGCGGTGAAGGAGCGGCCGTCGGAAAGGACGACTTCGATTTTGGTGGTGTCCGCCACAACATGATTGTTTGTAATGAGATAGCCGCGTTTGTCGATGATGCAGCCGCTGCCGATGCCGCGTTGTTCGAGTTCGGGGGCGAAGGGGGAGGATTGGATATCTTTATAAACCCTTATATTTACGAGAGATGGGATTACACGTTCGACGGGGCGGCGATAGACGGCGTTGAATTGATCGGCGAGGGATTTCTCTTCGGGGGTGAGGGGGCTGGTATCGTAAGTTGTTTGAGAAAAGGCAGTTAGTGGTAAAATAGAGCAGAGAAGTAAAGATAGGCAAACTACGAAAAAAGTGGAATAAAAGGAAGAAAATCTGGAATAAAGTGAGGAAGGTTTAGAGTAAAACATAGTTATTTTCCATATAAAAGTTAGCAGTTTAAAACATACCAATCGGTCGGTATAAATTACCTATTTTACCTATATTTGGTAATCTTTACTAATCATTATAGACGGCCAGCAGCCGGTTGTCATACACAGGGTGGATCAATCGGCTGGGGCCTGGTATTTCTGGGAAAGTTTTTTCAGGAAGCCGTTGCGATAGGGATACCAGAGGCAGGCGGGAATGGTTTTTATCTGGCTGTCCTCGGCATCTTCATAGGCAAAGACCGCCTTGCAGTTTTTGAGCCGTCCGGCGTCGATGGAATGTTCCTCTTCGAAGGGCAGGCCGGCGATCCGCAGTATGCGGGCGGGCCGGCGTTTGCTGCCTTTTCCTAAGATTCGTTGCCCCAAATACTTACTGTATTGTACCAGGGAGCCGGCCAGGAGAGTGCCGATTTTGAGCCGGCGGAAGATCCAGGGGGCCAGTTTTTGGAGGATAATGAGTTGTCCGCGGAGCCGCTGGGCGAATTTGTCGGGGTTGAGGGGGGCAAGCCGGGGTTCCAGGTGGCGGCTAAGGTCGGCGAATTCCCGGCAGGCCTGCTGGAAGGGGACTTTCAGGTAATGGCTGACGCCGCGGTATTTTTTTCCGTCGGAGATCAGCAGGGTCATGGACTCGCAGTTGGGGTGCACACCGCCCAGCAGCAGGATTTCGGAGCGGGTATTGCGCCGGAAGAAGGAGCGGGGCAGACGCATGCTGTAGGAAAGGCCGGCGGGGATGAATTCCACCTCTTCGCCGGGGAGGCTTTGGCGAACCATTTTCTCGACATCTTCCAGGGTGGTACGGACGGAAACTTCGAACTCGTTGTTTTTCCAGTTTTCGGTCAGGGGGATGATGCCGATTTCGCCGATCAGGTCCCGGTGCTCGTGGCAGAAGGCGATCATGTCGCCGATCCACTGATCGTTGATGCCCCAGGCGGCGCAGCTAATGATGGACTGGCGGCGGCGGCTGAAGCGGCTGAGGTTCTCCAGGCCTTTGAGTTTCTTTTCGTAGGCGCCGGGGTTGTCCCGCAGTTTGGCGTAGATGTCCGGGCTGCGGCCGTCGAAGGCAAACCGAACGCGGACGCCCGATTCGCACAATTTCCGGCAATATTCTTCGTCGGCCAGTTTGATGCCGTTGGTGACGACGCG
>JAKJEP010000356.1 GCA_022705365.1 Planctomycetota bacterium
ACGTGGGAATTATCATGACACTTTATGTAAGTGATTATTTTACAGACGAATATATTGATTACGGGTTGATTTTTAGGGGTGCGATAGTGTCAGAAACTAGGTTTAAAATGGGTAAGATGGGTAAAAAAATGTTAAGATGTAACGATTAGGTAAATGTTGAATAAAGTGTGATAAAAGATGAAAAAAGTCATATAAAACATGGGGAAAACATATATAAAAGTATAGCAAAACATGATGAAAAGTTAATGGTTATCAGTTATTGGTTATCGGGAAAGACGGAATTTTTGGAGGAGGAAAATTACCCAGATTAACAGCAAAAAAAGCCGGGAAAGAGGAAGATGGCTGGCCGCACCGCCTCAAGGTCAGAGGGGTGGGACGAATGATCGGTAGAATATTTCCGACTTGGAGAGTATGGTAAACGGCTCTTCCTGCAGAAGCGTTATGGAAACGGATTGGAGCATGACGTGATATGATGGTATTATCCTGAAGAGGGATTGACTGGGAGAGGATGGGGGAATATAGTGTGTGAAGATAAAGCAGTATGCATTGAATATTGGGTACTGTATTCGGCCGGAGTAAAAAAATGGGAATATTGGAACGTATTTTTCATACAAAAACAAATCCAAATGATATCTTTAAAATGTCAAATAATCCACATGATTTTATTAACGAACTTGCGAACCGCAAGTATTGGCGGGATATCGACAAAAAGATTTTATCAGATATTGCTAGCAATACGTTGGGTAAAATGGAACTTCTTCGTAACTTCGCTTTCGTATCGGAGCAATATCAGCTTGTAAAAAACAATTATTTATCATTTTCTAATAATACCGAAACATTATTCGGTTCACCGTTGTCATCATTTGCAATGACCCTTTATAGTTTAGGTTCCGATCTCTGTAAACACAGTACCTACGTAGGTGTCCCAGCACAACAACAACAATTTATGCTCATGACTGCTGACATGGCGTTTACTTCGGCAGTTTTATGTGATCCACTTCAGCTTGCACCATACGCAGGAATGGCTTTTCTTTATAGTGAAATCTTGTTCAATAGAAAAGTCGCATTGGAATGGTGTGGAAAATACAAGAATGCAGAAGATAAACTACTTAATACACCTAACGAGGGATTAAGTCCATTTCAACAGTCCGCAAAACGACTAATTGAAAATCCCGATCTTGAAATGATAACGTACAAAGAAATATCTAATCATGTTCCTAATTTGATGAATGGAAATCCCCTCAATGAAAATAAGCAAATGAAGAATATGATTGCAAATTTAGAGCGTAAACTTCGTAAAAAAATATTCGTAAGGGATGACAAAGAACTTTTTGAAAGATCTTTGTGGTTAGCTAATAAAATATACATTTCGGCATCAACTAATTATGGTCAAACAACACTTAGCACATATATCAATGATGATAGATTTCGGGAACAAGATCAGAAGATATTTTTTGAAATTTTAGGATATATAATGTCTATAGTTCTTGAACAACTAGGTGATGAGATTGAAGAAAATTACGGTGGGAATGAGGAAACAAATGAAATATGTGATTTAAACATACGGTATCGGGTATTCCTTGGTAAGGCTTTTGATGCTATATTCGATATAAATCAAGGAGATCCTGGTTTTTTTTATGATTTGTTCCAGCAATATCATCAATATGAAGATGATTACGATAAATATTGGGGAATATCTCACGATATTACAGATGATGACTTAATGGATGACTTCTTAAATATTGGAATTAATAAAGAGGTGTACAATCCTTTAAGATTATATACATATCGAATAAGTAAAATCGTTAATGTTGTTGATCGCGATAAAGTGATGGATTTAACCGAAAAACGTTATCGTGATATCGGTATGGTTTATTATGATCAAGCCTTTTTTGACCTTCCTATCCAGAAAATACTAATTGAGTTAAAAGAGATGAAAATTCGATTATGAATAAATATTTTAATAAATTACACGGGAAATACAATTTATGCATTAGTAAGTCGCGAATTAAAGTATTCCATCACATGCACCCTTTAATCCTATTATTTTGTGGGGATACTATTCTTGCTGATACGGCTTCAACTCAAGTGGAAGAACTAACCACTACTAATTCATTATGGGTAGCCCAAGTGATTCCAATCGCTAGTATCGTAGTAGGATTTTTAATTGTCTTATTGCAATTAAATCGGCAGCATAAAAATCAATTAGCTTTACAGCAGGAAAATCACAAAAAACAACTATTGTTAGAGATACATCGCGAATTCACTAAAGTGTCTGAAAAGTGTTCTCAAATCACAATTGACACCGGGATATATATTTATACTATTCCCTCATGTATTTCTATTTATATGTCTGCCTGCAAATTGAGTGAAAAGCATAGATTTCAACCAAAGCCCGTAGATAAACGGACAGTAGTTTGTAATAATAAAAATTCAAATTTGCATATCTCATTGTGTGATGTAATAAGTCTTTGCGAAAAATATCAGATTGTTCACCCGGAATTAATGGAAATATTTAAGCTTGCAATGCTATCGGTATCATTCGATCTCGATATAGCTTACCGTTCTCTTCAAAATGATCTTGAGAATATGTTGCCAATTGATGTGCCGGACAAAAACGGTTCATTACAAACTTTTAATATTAAACAATATTCAGAGGAAGAAATCGATAAGCTAAAGCAACTAGTAAATGTATATTATGATAAAATCAATGCAGTTCAGGAATATTTATACGATTTGAATATTGAGATTCAAAAGTTATTTTTAGGAGGTCTTTTTCCCAATATTCTTGAAAGTAGAAAGCCGATTGATCCTAGTAGAATAGTTATTACCTCAGAACCTGAAAATATGAAGGAATTAAAAAAATATTTTGGTGAAGAATCACCAAGAGGAAAGGAATATTTAAAGATTTATAATGCCACTGTATCGCAATATATGCATCCTACTCAGCCATTTAATGAACAGTCTATGCTATAAGATTATTTTGTCAGAAAAAAAAGAGTCGGACAAATCGGGCAAATCAAAGAAAGTGGACGGAAGAAGAGATGGACGAGATGGACAGAATGGATGAAGTGGAAAAGATTGAAAGTAGGAAAGCGGGAAAGGAAATCACAGGCGGGACGCTTGTGCTACATTGAGGGAATCCCGATAGATCGGGATCGGGCGGGCGTTCGATATATGGGACATGGCATCAGAACGGAAGATAGGAAGATAGATTCCCGCCTGCGCGGGAATGACAAAAGAAACCTGGATTCCTGCTTGCGCAAAGGAGATGGTGGGTTGAGAACCCACCCTACCGGAATGGCAGGCGGGGCGGAGGAATGGTATAGGGGGGACGCTTAAAGAACCGCGTGTGCAGCAAGCTGCACACCCTACCTGGAAGAACAACTCCCTACCTGCGGCAGGAAGGTGGCACCCGGAGAAAGAGCAAGACAGCCTAAAGGCTGAACTCAGAACGGGAATGGCAGGCGGGGAAGTATGGCATTTAACCCGTTGCGGAATTTTACGTTATGGCGGGAGCGGGTTCAGGCAGAAGATGTTGACATGACAGCATCCTCCGGATAGAATCGCGTCGTCTAAAAGATGCTGAAAGATAAAAAGTTTTGTATATCACACCTACAAAAAGAAAGGACAACCATGAGCAAGCGAACCACGAAGAGGGCCGTTGTATTGATATTGACGATGGCGGCGGGGATTTTGTATGCAGGCCAGAGGGCGCTGGGGGTGGTGGAGAAGGCTCAGTTGGAGCAGATGGCGGGGCAGGCGGTGGAGATATCGCCGTGGACGTATGCATGGCGGGCGGACCGGGCGGTGCA
>JAKJEP010000357.1 GCA_022705365.1 Planctomycetota bacterium
ACAGATAGCGACGAGAACGAAGAAGGCGGGCAAAAAGGCCGCTGAAAATCGAAAGTCCGTGAGAAATGCGGGTTAACACTGCAAAAAGAAAAAAATTACGAAACGGTGGGGGCGGTGTAGATGAGGTAAAGGCCCGCCAGGAGGATCAGGACTCCACAGGCCTTTTTCAGGATCAAGGCACCTTTAGATTTTTCGTTCCAGTTGAGATAGCGCTGGACCACTTCTGTAAATGTTCCGGCAAAAACGATGACGGAGCAGTGGCCCAGGCCGTAGAGCAGCAGGAGCAGGATGCCGTACCCTGGCTGGGTAGAAGCCAATTTAAAGGTGACGCCCAGCATGGGGGCCATAAAGGCGAAGGTGCAGGGACCCAGGGCGATGCCGAAAACCAGGCCCAGAATAAAAGCAGCCAGGGGGCCTTTGCGTTTCATGCCGACCTGGGCCGGGCCGAAGGGTAGGGGGATGACCTCGAGGAGGTAGAGGCCGACCAGGAAGAAGATCAGGGCGACGAAGTAATTGCCCCAGCGGCCCAGGTCGCCCATCATGCGGCCGGCGGCGGCGGTGACGGCCCCCACGGCGGCGATGGTAATCAGGATGCCGACGGCGAAGAGGGTGGAAATCCAGAAGGCCCGGCGGGTGGAGATGCGGCCCTGGTTGTCGATGAAGCCGACGATGAGAGGGAGGCTGGCCAGGTGACAGGGGCTGAGGAGGATGCTGAGGATACCCCAGGTGAAGGCAGCGGCCATGGCAAGCAGGGGAGTGCCTTCCACGGCGTGCGTTAAGAATATGAATAGCTGCTGAATCATAATTTACCGCTAAGGTTAAATCCAAGCTCCTGCCATTTGGCCAGGATGTCCTCTTTCGAGAAGAAGCCTTCATGGCGGAAGAGTTCTTTACCGGCGGGGTCGAAGAAAATCTGGGTGGGGATCAGATTAATGTGGTATTGTTTCGCCTCGTCGGGATTTTCCCAGACGTCGATGAACTCCACCTGCATGCGGCCGGCGTATTCGGTTTTGAGTTCCTCGAGGATGGGAGCCATCATCTTGCAGGGGATGCACTTGCCGGCGCCGAGGTCCACCAGCCGGGGCAGGGCGGCGGCAGGAGGCGACGCAGTGGTTGATTCTGTCCCTGGCTGGTTCGGGATCGCGGGGGTGGGGGCGGCGGTTTTGTTCTGTTTGGCGATGATGACCGCAGCCACCGCCGCCAGCAGTATAAGAACAATTGTGATTTTACTGGTTTTATTCATGAAAGGCTCCTGGGAAAAATGGTTTCAGGCCAGCATTTTTTGGATTTCCTGCGGGGAGGGAACCTTGCCCACGATTTTGACCGTGCCGTCCACAGCCAGGGCGGGGGTCATCATCACGCCGAACTTCATGATGTCGTTGAGGTCAGTGACTTTTTCGAGGGTGTAGTCGAGGCCGGCTGCTTGCGCGGCGGCTTCGGCGTTTTCGGCCAGCTTTTTGCATTTGGGGCAGCCGGTGCCCAGTATCTGAATTTTCTTCACGGTAATACTCCTGATAAAATGGCGGTTAGCTGCAATGGGCCAATATTTCCCTGGCTTGGGCGACGACCTTCGCTACCTGATCGTCGGCGGCCCGGACACCCTTGGTCTTCTCTATACCGAGGTCGGTCACCTTCAGGCAGGTATAGTTGGTGATTCCAGCCTTCTCAAAGACCTTTTTGGCGCAGTCCATGGGGCAGCCGTCAATAACCAGATTCACATCCGCATCTTTGGCGGTCTGGATCATGCCCTGAATCCCCGCGCCCAGACCCGCCAGACAGAACATCGAACCCTGGCCCTCAAACATAAGCTGGCGGGCGGCCTTATCTGAGATTTCCGCGACGTTGGCGCCGCCGGAGCAGGCGTAGATCAATACCGTCTTTTTCTTATTATTTCCACAACAGCAGTCACTCATATCGTTTTCCTTTCCGGCCCTTGCGGGACCTTACGAAATCATCCTACCCCCTAACAGCGCCGAAAATCATTCCGGAGATAGTGGCCATGACAATAACCAGGGATACAAACACGATGGTTTTTTGGGTGCCCATGATGCTGCGGATGACGAGCATGTTGGGCAGGCTAAGGGCTGGGCCGGCCAGCAGCAGCGCCAGGGCCGGTCCCTGGCCCATACCCGAACCGATCAGCCCCTGAACAATCGGTACCTCTGTCAGGGTGGCGAAATACATGAAGGCTCCCGCCACAGAAGCAAATAAGTTTGCACCAAAAGAATTGCCTCCCACCAGGCGGGTAATCCATTGGGATGGTATGAGACCTTCATGGTCGGGCCGGCCCAAAAGAAAACCGGCGACCAGTACGCCGAAAAACAAAAGCGGCAGAATCTGTTTGGCAAACCCCCAGGAGGTGTTGAACCATTCTCTGGTCTCGTCGGCAGTCCGTTTGAGTGTGAACAGGACAAGCAAGACCAAACATAAGCCGGTGATGTACCATTTGGCGGAGTAGATGGAGGACCAGAGGCTGTGCGAGTCGGCGGTGGGTCGGCCCCAGTTGGCGAAGACCAGGATGCCGATCATCACGGCGAAGAAAAGGGCGTTTTGCCAGAGGGGGCGGAGAACCTGCGGTTCGGGCATGGCGATCTGGCCGTTGGCTTTTTCCTGTTCCTCTTTGCGATAGATGAGGTGCATGAGGAGGCCGATGACGATGCTGAAGCCGATAGCGCCGACGGCGCGGGCGATGCCCAGCGGCAGGCCGAGGATCCGGGCGGTAAGGATGATGGCCAGGATATTGATGGCCGGGCCG
Source organism: Planctomycetota bacterium (assembly GCA_022705365.1). Lineage (GTDB taxonomy): Bacteria > Planctomycetota > Phycisphaerae > Sedimentisphaerales > SM23-30 > JAKJEP01. The sequence goes on from JAKJEP010000357.1 coordinate 2,756, forward strand.
GAATAGAGGAAGGCGCAGGCCGGGCCGAGACCGGCGCCCATTTTCCAGATGCCGGCAAAGAGCGGCAGGATGGTGCAGGAGCAGACGGCCAGGATGGAGCCGGAGACGCTGGCAACACCGTAGGCCAGGACCTTGTTGGCCCGGGCGCCCAGGTACTTCATGACGGCAGCCTGGCTGATGAAGACGCCGATGGCCCCCGCGATGAAAATGGCGGGGACCAGGCAGAGCAGGACGTGCTCCCGCGCATACCATTTGAGCAGGTGAAGCGATTCCATGACGGCGTTATCGAAACGGAGGGCACCGACGGGGAGAAAAAAACAGGCGGCGAAGACAGTCAACAGCAGGAACAGTTTTTTCCATTCGTTTTTCATGCAATCTTTGGTTTCTTGGTCAAGTAGCCAAATATATTCCAAAAAAAATTACGTTAATAGTTCCAGTTGTTCCTGGGCGTTTTCGCGGATGACCGATTCGACGCACTGGAAGAAATTCATGATGCAGGGGCATCGCAGGGTGTAATAGACCTCGGTGCCGCGTTTTTCATCTCTGACGATGCCGGCTTTTTTAAGGACCGCCAGGTGTTTGGAGACGGTAGAGGTGTCCGCTCCGATCAGGGCGGTCAACTCGCTGACGCACTTCTCACGGCGGGAGAGTTCATCCACAATGAACAGCCGGGTAGGATGGGCCATGGCCTTGATAACATTGGCCCGGATTTCAAATTTCGAGGCGGTTTTGGGGTCCATAGCTATTTTCTTTATATAATGGTATCGATTAAACCTTACAACTTTGGCGATAATACCAAATAGCCAAGGATATTGTCAAGCGTTTTTCTTGTTTTTTTCTGGAATAACCGCAAAACACTGTCCAATCTCGATTTATGTCCGATCAACATACAATTAATCCGCATTTCTCACGGGATTTTGACACATATATTGATAACTGACGGAACCGCCAAAAGTCGATATGCCTCTCCAGCACAAAAGCGAAACAACAATACAAAAAAAAAAGACCACTCATAAAAGTGGTCTTTCTGGTT
>JAKJEP010000358.1 GCA_022705365.1 Planctomycetota bacterium
TGCTTCAGTATCATAATCGGTAATAATATAACTGGCCTCCGGCTCCAGCCCCTTCAATTTGCATAATCCCGAATCATAGATCGTACCCGCCCGGCAGAACATCTGCACCACGCCCTCCCCGGCTTCCGGCCGGTGAAACTGCCAGCCGATCCACATATCAGAACCCAGGCTATGCGGCGTCAGCGGGTAAAAATCGCCGTAATAATTGGCGGAAATCTCCCGCCACTGTTTCACATATTTGCGGATCGAGGCGAAATCCTGATTCCTGTTTCGCACATCATAGCAGGCGTTCAAATGCGGGCACATGCAGCTCCGGAATCCATAGGCGTCAAACTGGTTCACGCCGGTTCCAAAATACGGAATCCACTGGGCGATGCCCCAGGTATGCCCCTGCTGGCCGACCGGTTCGAGAATATAATCGCTCCGCAGCAGCGGCACCGCCCGCCGCAGGTTCTCCAGCTCCAGCCGCTTGCCGCCGGCCGCACAGATGTCAATCAGCATCTCCGGATGCCGCCGCCGCAGCTCGTCGAAATACTTCAGATACCCGATAACATGCTTGATTTCCGTGATCCCCTGCCGGTCCGGATTCTTCTGATCCTCCCGCTCCCAGAAATACCGGGAAAACACCGCAAAATCCTGCCGGTACAGGTCAATGCCTTCGTCGGTTAGTATTCGGTCCACGTGGTTCGTCAGCCATTCGTTGGCCTGCGGGTTACCGTGGTTGAAAAACCGGCTCTCCCCATCCCCCAGCAGCCATTCCGGATGATTCACAAACAGCCAACTGTCTTTGACCACCCGCTCCGGCTCAAACCACAAAATGGTCTTCACGCCCTTTTGGTGAGCATGGTCACTGATGGCCCGCAGGCCGTTGGGAAACCGCTTCTTGTCCACTTCCCAGGTTCCCAGCAGGTCCTGCCAGTTGTTGCCCTTATTGGGATTCCAGCCGGCATCCATCCACCAGTAATCCAGTGGAATCCCCTCCTCCAGATACCCGTCGATAAACTGCTTCTGATTCTCCTCGTTGGCATTGACCATTTCCGCAAACTGATGCGAACTGCACGCCGCCAGTTGCGGCTGGGGGAGCTTGCCGCCCGGACGGGGCAGATTGTATTCGATCATCCAGCGGCGCCAGATATTCTGAAACCGGCTGCGATCCGTCCCCTGGCAAAACTGCAAAACCATCAGGGGCGTGCGGATTTCCTCACCCGGTTGCAGTTTCAAATGCGTGCGTTCCTGCCCAAAGACCACGTGCAGCGACTGCCCCTCATCCCGTTTGAATTTCCCGGCCCACATGCCGTTCCAACCCAATCCGAGGATCAAACCGTCTTCTTTCCCTTCCAGGTTGAAAAAGGGTATATTATTGGCTGTGGGAAAACCGCCCCAGGTGGTGTAATTCTTCTCCACATTCGCGGCCAGCACCGTTTCCGTAGGATGAAAATCCGCCGGGGAAGTATGTGCTCCCTGATAATCCGTCAGGACAAAGGTATCCTGGGGCTGGCAGGCGATATCCATATCCAGGGCCTGGATATTTTCCAGAATCGGGCTGTCCTGGGTACCGGTGTTTTTCAGATACACCACCCATTCCACCGTCGGAAAATTCAGATACCGGATTCCCTGGCAGCGGATCTCCAGGCCGGTATCGGGGTCCGTATATTTCTGGATATATTGTTCCCGCCCATCCCCAAGATTTTTAGAACTTCGTTCTATTTTGAATCGCGAAACGATATCCGCAAAAGCCTTGCCGTCATAAACAAACGAAAACGGTGCGGTAACCGGGAAGCCTTTTTCCTTTTTCCGGATTTCCAGATCCCCCAGCCAGACCTCCCGCCCGTCCTCCAGCGTAACCTTTGCCTCCGCCCAGTCCGACCAGTCAAAAGAAATATTATCGCCGCTGTCTCCCGCCTCCAAAATGAATTCTTTTGCTCCCCCCAGGTCCACTTCCACCGCGACCGGCTTGTCGCCGCCCCGCAGCACCTCCGACCGGAACTTCGCCTGGCCGTCCACCGCCACCGAAAAAACCACGCTGCCCGGCCCCGCCGCATCATCCACCCCCACTAGGGCCGTAAATTCTTTGCCGGGCGCCGGCAGCCTCACCACCAGCTTGCTGTTGGCATGGCAAAACAAGCCGCGTGTATATTCCTGCCCGCCCAGCTTCAGCGGCTGGCCGCTCCGACCGTTCCTCTGCACCTCATCATGATTGGCCACCACCAGAATCTGCGCCTCGTCTGACTTCTCCGCCGCCTTGCCCTCAAACTTCGCCCGCACCCATAAATCCCGTTCCTCCAGCTCCCCCGGCGTCGCGGTCACACCATACACCATATTGCCCAGAAACACACCGAAAAGCACGATCCATCCACACTTCTTCATACAACCATCCTTTTAACTGACAAATTGTATCCTGAAATTTTAATTCATCTTTCGGGAGTCTTTACCAAATCGTTTCGCGGGCAACTGCATGGTCGACAACGGGACTGCCATTCTCACCTGTCTGCCGGCACGGAGTTCTATATTCATGTCTCTCATCTCAGCAGACAAAAATTATAGCGGCCGTCCTGATTCCTGCAAGAAAAATTATCCCGTTTCCACTCTTCCATTCATTTTTTTATCAAGAAAAATGGAATAAAATTGTATAGTTTTGTAGGTGCAGCAGGGTTCCCAGCGCTTGCATTTGCGCCGCTTCCACCGGTCCGCCCGCCATACCCAAATCCATTGGCTCCCCGCTTCCCTTCCATCCCCTGCTATTATCATGCCCCCATTTTTTCCGCCGGCCTTTTCGAAGCGGCCCCCCATAAAACCCATCCTCACTCCGCCGCCGCTATATCCTCAAAACAGTCCGGCGCCAGGCCCTTCAGAATCTCCAGGATCTGCCGGCAGGCATTCCGGATCTCCCACTGCGCCTTTTTCGACGTCCGCACCTGCAGGATATGCCGCCACTCCCGAAAATTCGCCGACACCATAATCTCGCTCGTGCACGCATTGGGCAGTACAAACCGCGCATCCTCCTTCTTCAGCCCCCGCTGCCGCCATTTATGGTACATCTCCTGAATCACCTCCATATCCCTGCGGTAATCCTCCACATACTCCGCCGGCATCGTCTCCGGTATCACATACGAAAAATGCTCCTCGCTGACATACCGCTGCGACTGCTGCGAGACCGCCATCAGCCGGTGCCGCACCAGTTGATGCGTCATCGCCCGGCTGCCGTTCTGGATTCGAAACGTCGCATACGCATGTTCCAGCGGCGACTCGTGCCCCAGCTTGATCAGCCGCCGGATAAATTCCGCATGGGAATGGGCCTCAATATTCTCAAAACTCAGATAACACGTCCGCCCCGCCTCCTCGATCACCTTCTGCGGCTGGGGGGATGGGCCACCAAACTCACCTTCAGTTCCACCGTCTCTTCCATCGTCATCGTACCACACTTCCTTGCTCTGCCTAAACCCTTGTAATTTCGAAAGATAACTCCATTCACCTTTGGCTTGACGTTCACTACTATAATTCCAACCCTCCCCCATGTCCATTTTTTTTAATTTTTATGTCGCAAAATCAGCAAAATACTACACTAACCATTGAGATTTCAACGAGGTAAAAATGACCCAGAGCGACACGGAGTATATTAAACAATGCCTGAACGGCCACGCCGACCAGTACCGCTTCCTGGTCCAGCGCTACCAGACGGTGGTCATTCCCGTAGAAAATATGGAACGACCGGTTTTGCGATTGTACAAGTTGCCATGAGTCGATACGACCAAGGCGTGTGGTGGCAC
>JAKJEP010000359.1 GCA_022705365.1 Planctomycetota bacterium
CACATCGAGCACGGTAAGACTCCCAAGCAGGCAAGCATTGACGCCATGGGTGAGCTATTCGGACCCATCATCGGCATTACGCTGGTGCTGATGTCGGTTTTTTTGCCGCCGGCCTTCATGCCCGGCATCACGGGCCAGATGTATCGCCAGTTCGCCCTGGTCATCGCCGTTACCGCCGTCATCAGCGCGATTAATGCCATAACGCTGAAACCCACGCAGTGTGCCCTGTGGCTGCGTCCGTATGATCCCAAACACAAGAAAAACTTTTTTTTCCGGGCTTTCAACGCAGTGTATGAACCTTCGGAACGGCTTTACACCCGGATGATCCGGTCGATGGTGCGGTTCAGCGGCCTGATGGTTTTTATGGCCCTGATTCTGGTCGGAATTGCCGGCTGGGGCCTGATGAAAATTCCTACGGGTTTTATCCCCACGGAAGATCAAGGCTATATGATGATTTCCGCCCAACTGCCCGATGGAGCCTCCCTGGAACGTACGGAACGAGCGATGGATAAAATTACCGAAATCGCCCACGGAGTTCCGGGTGTGGAACACACGATTGTCATCGGGGGTATCTCGCCGCTGGACAACAGTGCCTCGCTGGCCAACACCGGCATTGTATATTTGATGCTCAAGGACTGGGGGGAGCGAGGCCCTGGTGAAGACATGAGAAGCATTTATCAGAATCTTGCCAGGAAGCTGGCGGACGTTCAGGATGCCGCTACCCTGGTATTGATCCCGCCGCCGATTCAGGGGCTGGGGCTTTCGGGCGGATTCCAGATGCAGGTGGAACTGACCGACGGCAGTTATGATTTTAACCGGCTCCAGCAAGCCACGGACGCCCTGGTGTCATCCGCCAAAACCAATCCTACCATTCAGGCGGCTTTCACGCCGTTCCGCTCCCAGACGCCCCAGCTGGCGGTGAGGGTGGACCGGGCACAGGCGGAAACCCTGGACGTGCCGGTGGGTGATGTGTATGAGACGATTCAGAGCTACCTGGGTTCCACCTATGCGAATCTCTATACGAAATTCGGCCACAATTTCATGGTTTTCGCGCAAGCGGACGCCAATCATCGCCTTACCGCCGACGACATAAAGAATTATTACGTGCGTAACCGCAGCGGGCAAATGGTTCCCCTGGGTTCGCTGGTGGATATTCAATCCGCCCAGGGGCCGGCGCTGATTTCCCTGTATAATCTGTTTCCTACCGCCACCATCAACGGTTCCGCTGCCACCGGTTTCAGCTCCGGACAGGGGCTTGATGTGATGCAGACTGTCGCCGACCAGAACCTGGGTCCCGGACTAGCCTATGAATGGACGGCCATGTCCTATCAGGAAAAACTGGTGGGCAGTTCTTCTTACTTTATTTTTGGACTGGGTATCCTGCTGGTGTATTTTGTGCTGGCCGGTCAGTACGGCAGTTGGATCACGCCGGGGGCAGTCATTCTGGCGGTGCCGCTGGCGTTGCTGGGAACGGTGGGTGCCCTGCTGGCAGTCGGTCTAGCCAATAATATCTATGTGCAGATTGGCCTGGTTTTGCTGATTGCACTTTCGGCAAAAAATGCAATTTTGATTGTCGAGATGGCCCGTGAAGGGCGGGAGGCAGGTAAGAGCATTATTGACGCCACCGTCGATGCAGCCCAGAGCCGCTTCCGGCCCATTCTGATGACTTCTTTTGTCTTTATTCTTGGAGTTCTCCCTCTGGTTTTGGCCAGCGGGGCCGGGGCCAGCGCCCGAAAGTCACTGGGCATAGCGGTCGCTTCCGGTATGCTGGCTTCCACCTGCCTGGCGGTGCTGTTTGTGCCCTCTTTTTATGTGGTCTTGCAGCGATTTGCGGAGCGAAAGAAAAACAAAAATACCACGTCCGTCTCTTAAGACCAGCCGTTACCAAGTGATTTTTTAAGGCCAGTTATAATGAGTCATACATACTGGGCGATACAGGACTCGAACCTGTGTAGTAAAAATCATAAAGATTTACATGAAAAGAAGTTAGAAGAAAACGAAAAAGGGGAACTGACCAAAAACTGCCAAAACCAGGGGGAAAATCTGCCATTGGACCCGGAACTTACCCAGCTTAACAGGGTATGGCCCAGCCTGGACGCGGACACCCGGCGGCAGATTGTGGAACTGGCCCGGAAAGGGGGTGGGGAATGATGGTTAAACACCCCCTGGAATTCTGGAAACCCCCTCTTAAATGCGGTCTATGGCGCGCCAATTCAACGATCAAGGGTCTGGACGTGGTTTGGGTCGTTTTTTTCCAGATCGTTGATCCTGGGGCATTCTGGACATATTATATCCATAATAGGAAGGTGGTTTGAATCATGCGTAATATTGAAAGGCGGCTGACGGCGATGGAACAGGCAACTTCGGACAAAAAGGGAATAAATACCTTTGCCGATCTGATTCGATGGATTCACGGGGTTTTTGACGGGCAGGAGGTCGAGTTTTATTCGACTATAACGGCATTATTGGAGAAGGCACACAATGACAAACAGTAGAAATTTAAGCAAACGGATCGAGGACCTGGAAAAATCGGCGGGGATCGGGATTCAATGGCCGCCACCGCTGGTTTTCCTGGAGGTGGGGACGAAATTGGAGGACGACCCGGCATACGAGAAATTTCTAGTCGATAATGCCGAGGCGGTCCGGGCGGGCAGGATGCCGGGGCTGGTGTTCACAGCCTGGGAAGGGGTGGTAAAATGACGGAAAAACCGTTACCAAACGGGTCAAACGGGCGGGATGACAAGGGCCAATTCACCAAAGGCAACGGCGGCGGGCCGGGCAATCCCTTCGCCCAGCAGGTAGCGGAATTGCGTAAAACCCTGCTGACGGCGGTAACACCGAAAGACCTGCAAGCGGTGGTGAAGGCCCTGCTGAATCAGGCCAAAGAGGGCAATATCGCGGCGGTGCGGGAACTGCTGAGCCGGCTGCTAGGCCCGCCCGTAGAAGTGGACATCCTGGCCCGACTGGAGGCCCTGGAAGAAAGGCTTGCGGAAAAGAAATGATCCGGGTATAATTCGGCTTGGGTTACAGGTCCCCTGCTATTGGGCTGTCCCCCCCCGGCCTGATAGCAACCTGTAACCCATTTTATTGCAGATTGTTAGGGGAATTTTCCCAAAATAGCGGGGACATATCGAGATTTTCTCCATTGACAGGCGGGCGGTCCCTGGATTATACTGGATTTCAACCTGTGGCGGCATATTCGAGCCACAGGTGGGACAATTTGAATATAATATAATCAGCATTAAGAGAAAACGTTTTTTTCTGTACTCTATTCTGTTTCCTGATTGTTTAGTAGGAGTATATCTCATGTATAAAATTTGTTCGATGTTATTGAGCGTTTGTTTATTTACCAATTTGACATATAGCGCTACCCGATATGTGCCAAGCCAATACACAACCATTCAGGCGGCTATTGATGCCTGCCAAAATGGGGATCAGGTTGTTGTTGCAGATGGCGTATATAGCGGTGTTGGAAACCCTAACGCCGAAGATGAACTTGATCGTTTGCTTGTATTCACGATAGATAATAAAAATATAGTTATCCGTTCAGAAAATGGACCGGAAGCAACCATTATTGATTGCCAAGGGTCATCAAGCCAACATCGCGGCGGTTTTGGTACCAATTATGGAAAAGTTGAGGGTTTTACTATCAAGGATGCCTATGGTCCATCGGCGGCCTATGTGATTGGTAAAGGGGCAATGGATAATTGTATCATTACCAGTAATATAACACTTATAGATGATACCATTGAAGGTTATTACGGCGG
>JAKJEP010000035.1:0-5258 GCA_022705365.1 Planctomycetota bacterium
CGGGTCCTGCGGATTCGATACCGTTGCCGGATCGGCCGTTGGAGAAACAGCGATATTCTGGCTGGCGGCCGGTTCGGATATTTCCTGGATAGTGACATGGCTGATGCGGGGGGGGTCGGGCTGCAGCGGCTGACCAGGTGAATCCGTAGCGGTTCGTTTTACCAGGGCGTTATTTTGGGTATAATCCGGCTGATCGGCGGTAGCGGAGCCGGTATTGGAATTTTGAGGGGGCTGGCTGGCCGCCAGCGGATTCTGCTCCGCCTGTCCGGATTCGGGTGCCGATTCCCGGGAATCGGTCTGCGGATCGCCGGCGATGGCGTTATTGGCGGGAGAAGGGTTGTCCGGATTAGGATGATTTTCGTAGCGGTCTTCCCACTTGACAGAGGGGACCTGGCGCTGGGAGGCGTCGATAATCATCGGCTGGGACATGTAATCGCTCAGGGAAGAACAGCCCGCCAGCCAGCCGGCCACCAGCGGCAATACCAGATGCGGAAACAGAGAAACAGGTGTAAAATTCCTTCGGGCAAAAATTGTGCCCGGGATTTTTGCGGTATGATTTTTCATGTTAAGCCTCCATGCTTCTTTTTCGTACCGCCGGATTATACCGCCCGGCGTTTTCCGGTACTAAATTGCACCATCAATTTTTCCAGGCCGGTCCGGACGGATCCAGCCCCGGTCTTGCTGGCCTGGTCGATTCGCATCAACTGCTCCAATATACTGCCGAGCTGTTCGATTTTCAATTTTTTTACCTGCTGCATAAACTGCTCCTGATTGGCCCAGATGCGCGACTGGCGGATGATTTCTCCCTCCGACAATTTCTTGTCCAGCAGAATTCGGGCCTGATAGAGCCGGCGGAAATGCCAGGCGAAGGCGCCGACGGCGGTATATTGGGCGTCACGATCCTGGTTTAACATATGGTTCAGGAGCAACAGGGCCTCCGCCGTTTTCCCCGCCGTCAGGGCGTCTATGACATGAAAGACATTGTACAGGCGGTTATGTCCGACCACGGCCTGGACATCGTTCAGGGTGATTTCCGTTTTGGGTTTGTCAGGCCCGGCCAGATAGGCGGCGATTTTATCGACCTCGCAGCATAAAATCCCCGAATCGTCGCCTGCCAGCTCCCGCAGTAGTTCCGCCGCCTCCTGCTTGAGTTTTAAGCCATGCTGCTCTTTGGCGTAGGTTATCAGGTACCGGGCCAGCTCTTTGGGCTTGATAGGCTCGCAGGAAATCACCTGCCCGATTTTTGCGGCGATTTTGGCCAGCCGGGTGGTGGCGGGAAAACTTACGGGCAGGAGGAGTAAAACACCGGTCGGACTGGGTGCTTCCAGATAGGCTTCCAGCATCTGGCGATATTTGGTAATGAAGGAATCCGCGTCTTTAATCATCACCAGCCGGCAGGGCGATAAAAACGGCAGGGTTCGCAGCTCATCAAGCACATCGGCCAGTTCGATATTGTTACCCTCCAGCCGGCTCAGGGAAAGTTGCGGGTCGGCATCGGCCAGCACCTGCCGGGCTATGGCATCGGCGGAATCGGTAACGCGGCGCCGGTCTTTTCCATAAATGACATAGACCGGACAGCGGGTCGTATCGTTTTTTGCGGCTTTCGCTTTCGCAGCCATGGTTCCATCTTACCTGTAAAACCGAAAGGACGATTTTCTTCAGAATGGAATTGTAGGGAAAACTAATACTTTTTCAAGCATTAAGGTTGATATTGTTTGATTCTTTCCTGAGCGAGCCGGGCGATATTCGCATCGCCCTGGGCCGCCTGCTGCCAGCTATTGACGGCCAGGGATACATTGCCAAGCTGCTGGGAGGCATCGCCGTATAATAACCAGGCCTGCCAGTCGCGCCGGTCCTGTTCCAGCAGGCGGGTCAGCGTTTTTTGAGCGTTTTGATGCTGTTTCAGGGCAATCTGAGTTTGGGCCAGGCCGAACAGGGCGGAACTGCGGGCCGGTTCCTCTTTCAGGCAGATCTGATATTGATATAAGGCTTCCTCAAAGCGGCACATTTTAAAGAGGGCGTTGGCCAGATTGGTCCGGCAGTTCAGGCTCTGCGGATTATTTTCCAGGGATTCCTGAAACGCCTCGACCGCCTTCGGCCATTCCATCTGCTGGCAGTACATCATTCCCCGGGAAAAACACTGGCTGGCCCGTTCAAGCCTTTTGGATTCCGGGAGTTTCGGTTTCGGCTGGAATGGAGCACCGGACAGATCCGAATGCTCTTTGTTCCCCAGCGGCTCTTTTTCCTGAGCATCCTCTTCCTGGGAATCTTTCACTTTGTCCGGAGTTTTGCTAAGCGGTACAGCGGGGGGTGTCTCAGATAAAACAGGGGTAGCGGGCAAGGTATCTGGCGTCGGCTGGACAGGGGCCGGATGAATTTTCCCGGAATGTGCAATCGTCTGATTTCCGGCGTAATCGTAAATCAGCACTTGAATGACCAGCGGCCCTTTTAGCTGGGGGGGAATGGCCCACATATATTCGCCCCGGGCAGGCAGGGGGCCTGCCAAAGGGATCCAGTTGGGATTATCCTGGGTCTGGTAATATAAATACACCGGATTGGCATCCAGATGGTTGTCAAATCCCTGCCAGCGAATGGGTATTTCTTTGGCTTGATAATCCGGAATATCGCCTTGCGGGCTGAGAAGAGTAAGCTGCGGCAGCTGATAATCGATGAAAACGGTCAGGTGGGCAGGTAAATCATCCGGCAGCGTATGGGAAGAAGCATCATCATGGTTTTGGTTGGTCTGGCAGGATTTCCGGCCCCATCGGTCCACCGCCACCACCAGAAAACGATAAATACCCTCCGCCGGTGCAATGAAAGAGACAGGGCTGGTTCGATCCTGGTCATAATCATAAAACTGCCATCTGCCGCTCAGGCCGCGGGCGCACCACAATTCAATACGTTCTAAGTCATTGATATTGAAAGAATTAATTTCATACCCGATCGTCATGCTTGGGGTATGAATAACGGGCCAATCCGGATTCAATTCAACCGGTGATGTAGTGTTTGCCTCCGGATTTTCGGCAAGAATCATGCTCTCCTGGCAGTTGCCGCAGCGGACCAGTAAAATCAGAGCCGCCCAGCACCAGACCATTAAAGATACCAAGTGTTTTCGGCTGCTATTCATCGTTTCTTCTCGTGCCAATAAAAGACTCAAGAAAATAAAGCAACAATCCCCTCTCTATAAAATCACTTATCGGACTTATCGGCCGAAACGGTAAAATAGCTTTAAAATAGTCAGGAAATAACAATCAACGGGAAATGAATCGGAGAAACATCGCCTGTTATTGATATAAGTTCTTTATATTTAAGGTATTAGGATATAATCCGGAAGGAGGCTAGCCTGCATCCAGGATCAGTTGATCCGGGTGTAAACCATCCACAAAACCTGGGGATTCGGGGCTGGTTTGATTGTCAGCCCCTCCTCGAGAAGCTGCCGGCCGGTCATTGGTTTGGCAGCTTCCAGCGGGGTTGGCTGGACATCGGACAGGATGGGCAGGTCCTCCAGGGTACCCAGGTAAGTGGTAAAGAGATTCTGATCGCAGGTGCCGAAAAAAGTACCCTCATAAAAGCTGCGGTCCGCCTTGGCCAGCCTGCCGGCATACCCTTTGATTTCATAGGACGCCTCAGCCTCCAGACCCCTCAGCTTAACCGCCAGCGAATCCGGTACATTTTCCGTATGCTGAAAAATTTCCACGACGCCCCGCTTCTGTTGAGGCAGGTCAAACTGATAGGCAGACCAAACCGGCTGGGCGGCGGCATCCGTTAACGGCTGGAAGGTGCAGGGATTGGGCTGCTGTTTCAGGAGCAACTGCCGGTAAGCAGGCTCCAGACCGGCACAGGCCGCCATTGCCTCGATGAATTCCCGGGGAGGAGTTCCTTCTTTCTGAAAGAGGTTGTCAATCCAGACGTTTCGGCTCTTGGTGGAATTGAACAGCAGCGGCCCCCCGGCGTTGCGAAACACAACATTATTCACATACTGGCAGCCGGTGTTGTTGCCATCCAGATAGAGGCCGTGACAGGCTTTCGTATCGTGGATGCCGCTGGCAACCTCGCCGCGCCCAAAGGGATTCCACTGGGTGTCATGAATCAGGTTGCCGCGTACCAGCGTGCCGCGGTCATAATTGGCAAAGGTAATATACAAGCCCGCCCCATCGACCGTCACCTTCATGGCATTGTAGATGTGGTTGTACTCAATGACATTGTTTTTGGCGAACGGTACCGCCGGGTCCTGACTGCCGGCGGCAGCAATGCCGAAATAGGCCGTATCATGGACCAGATTGTGGGCCACGACGGCGTCCTGGGCCAGATAAAGGCAGATTCCGGAGCCGCCATAGTAGTCCGTGCCGCAGTGGTGGATGTAGTTGTTGGCAATGCGATAGCCCCGGTAGGCGTCCGGCGCGGGTGGGGGAGCGGCATACAGGTAGTTGCCGGCCACGTTACAGCCGCCGGCGCCAATCCCGCCGCCGCCCAGGTCATACAGCTCATTGCCCTCGATGCGGATATCGCCGGTCCCGTCTCGTACACACAATCCCATCGCCCCCACATGGGCAATAGCACCATCGGTAAAACTGCACGATTGGGCATTTTCGACTTCGAGAGCCGCTTCGATAAACCGATGCCCCGGCTGTTCCTTGCTGCCGGTGGCAACATTGCAGCTAAACAGGCCGTTGTAGCCCCAGGCCGGCAGCGGAAAATCGACATATTCCAGGGCGATCCCCCGGAAATGCAGGTGTTCCACGGGACGCTCGGAGGTGCCCACAATGCCCACTAAGGTATTTTGTACCACCGGTGCCGCGACCTCGTCCCGCCGCAGGTCTTCACCGGACCGGGGCCAGTACGACAGAACCCCGCTGGCCCGGTCCAGATACCACTCCCCCGGCTGATCCAGCAGTTCGAGGGCATTCTCCAGATAACAGGCCTTGCCTTCGGTGGGGGAACTGAGATACCAGTCGTTGCCAAAGCATTTCGGATTCCACTTATGCGGCGGGGCGACGGTGAGAGTCTGCTGCTTCTCATCGACCGCCTGCAAGCGCTTGCGGCCTCCTTCGTTATTATAGATGCAGATGATCTCCACCTCGCCGGGATTGGTACAGGCGGGGATCGGATGATTGACGGTAACGGTGAAAGGCTGGTCCTCTGACTCGCTGATGGTGGAAGTCTTGATGATCCACCAGGGGACTTTATCATCCGCGTTGGGAGTGCGGGCGCGGACAGCCCGCCGGCCGTTGACAAACAATTGCCGGAAATACCAATTC
>JAKJEP010000035.1:5268-16119 GCA_022705365.1 Planctomycetota bacterium
CCGGCTTTCACTTCCGGCAGTTCCGTACTCCAGATTTCCCCCGCTCCCTTCTTCCAGCCGCTGATCCTCTGCCCGCCGCTGAGCACTGCCTTTTCCCCGGGAAAGGCGGCATAGGTAATCGAATATTGCTCCGTACCGGAATCCTCCGGCCCGAAGGTTACGCCTTCCTTCAGGGTATAAACGCCCCCGCCCAGCAGGACCGTAACCGGCCGATCAAGACCGGCAGCTTTCCGCTGGCGGACCGCATCCCGGGCACGGGCCAGCGTGGCAAAAGGACCGTCGGTCCCGGATTCATTAGGCCGGACGAGTTTGCCGGACCAGGCGTCATTGCCATCGGTCGCCACGTAAAAGTCCGCCGCCGGTGTCTGGGCCCCAACTAGTGAAACAGCCGCCAGCATCACCACAAAAACCGATAAAAGGACAGAAATAAATCGCTTCTGCATGGTAACTCCAATCTTGTTTTTTCCAAAGCAGGTCTTGTTCCTGCTTTGCATGGACGGTTTCAACGAACGTTTCCGTTTATTTTTTCTTTATGTAGCGGATGGTAGCCGCTCCGGGTTTTTCAGGAACCCAGACGGTGATACCCTGCTCCATCAGTTCCCTGCCGGAAACGGACTGCTGTTCCTCAATATCGTAGTTTTTCAGCAGGTACATCGCCTCCGGGTCCAGACCGCGCATTTTCAGGTCGGCACATTTGTAGATGCAATTTTCCCGGCGGAAGGCTTGGACAAATCCTTCCCCGGCCTCCGGGCGGTTGAACTGCCAGGCCAGCCATTCTTCCTGTGAAAGATTGTATTTGGTCAGCGGGTAGAAATCACCGAAGTAATTCGGCCCGATCTCCCGCCATTCGTGGTAGAGCTTCAAAACCAGCTCGTCCTCCACCGGCACCCGGAAATCAAAACAGGCCGTATTGCTCGGGCACATATTGCTGCGCCGGGGGTACGGCCCGTAGGAAAGCTCACCCGTTCCCCAGCCCCAGCCAGCCGTATTGGATGGGGCATAACCGGTGCCGGTGAACGGCAGCCAGAACGAAAGGCCGAAGGTGTGGCCTTGCTGGCCGACCGGCTCGAACAGGTAATCGCTCCGTGTCAGCGTTACCGCTCGCCGCATGGTCTCCAGGTCCAGGCGATGCCCGCCCGAAGAACAACTGTCAATAACCATTCCCGGATGACGCTTGCGCAGTTCATCCCAGTACGCCAGATACCCCATTACATACTTGTTCTCCGATATGCCCTGGCGATTCTCGGTATCATTTTTCTGCCAGAAGGGAAACGGATCGATATTGTAATCCTGCCGGTAGAGGTCAACAGCCTCTTCCGTAATGATGTTGCTGATATGATTGACCACCCAATCCAGCGCCTGCGGATCGCCCATGTTCAGCACTCCGCCCTCGGCACCTCCCAGTACCCATTCGGGGTGCTCGGTGGTCAGCCAGGTTCCCGCCGCCACCCGTTCCGGCTCAAACCATACAATAATATCTACCCCTTTGTTGTGGGCATAATCACTGACCGCTCGCAGCCCCCGCGGGAATCGGTTCGGACTGCGATCCACCTCCCATGTCCCCGTCCAGGGCCATCCCTTCTCCGCCGCCCCCACATACCAGCCCGCGTCCATCCACCAGAAATCCAGCTTCAATCCTTTTTGCAGATAGCTGTCAAGAAATTCAATCTGGTTCTGTTCGTTCGCCTTGGTCATCTCGGCAAACTGGTGCGAACTGCATGCGTTCAGCATCGGCAGCGGCATCTGCTTGCCTTTATAACGAGGGACATTGTATTGAATCATCCATTGACGCCAAACGTTTTGCGCGTCGATCCAGTCGCCGCCTTTCCAGAATTGCAGCGTGATCAGCGGCGTGCGGACCATCTCACCCGGCCGCAGGGAAAAATGGACTACCTTCTGCCCCGCACGCACATGCAGGCCGTTGTCCTGATTCCTTTGATACTTGGCGTACCAGCAGCCCGGCCAGCCGATTGCGATGAGAACGCCCTCGCTGCCGCTTTCCAGGTTATAATAGGGCCAGACGCCGGAGGTGCTGATTTTACGATGCCCGGTCGGTTCAAAGTAATACTCTTTGCCCCGTTCCAGCGGGGTACTTTGCGGAGCATAATCCTCCTCGGTAATGAAGGTGCCTTTCCAGTGATGCAGAAGGAATTCCTTCTTTTCGGCCCCCTGGTTGAAATCCGCATTCAGGGCCTGAAGGTCTTCCAGGATGGGCGTGTCTTTCTGGCCGGCGTTGGTCAGATAAACGGTCCACTCAACGCAGTGAAAATCGGTATATTCCAGCCCCTCCCACCGCACTTCCAGGCCGGTGGCCGGATCCTGCCAGGTCAGCACATGGGAAATCCGGTTTTGATCAACCTGTTTTTGTTGCGTGGTGAATTTCCAGTTTGTCAGGAAGTCCCGTGATGATTTTCCATCATAGGTAAACGAAAACGGGGCCTGCGCCTTTTCCCAGTCATACTTCTGCTTCCATTGCCCGTCCGGATTGTTCGGCGCAATCCGCATCCCAGCCGTCGTGGAAAGCCACAGCAGCCAGTCCGCAGGCGGAGCGGTTCGCTTGTCCGCCTGGATGGTGAACTGGCCCACATAATCAGATGTCCCGCTGGCTTTGGCTTCGCCCGGCGCTGCAAAATCCAGATTCCCCGCCGCTACCGGCGTCCACACCTTGAAGTCGGTAATCGTATAGGTCATCCCGCCGGCGGTGTCATTATGAATCCACAAAGAACGTTGGGTCCCGTCGCAGCTTGCCGAACCGGCCGCCGGCACACTGCCCATCGGCCAGCAGCCTTCCGGCCAGCTCATCGTATTGGCTGAACGGTTGACCGCAAACGGCTGAGGTTTCGCGGGATCGCGGGTAACCGGGGCAAACACCGAAATCGCCGGCGTCCTCTGGCCTTCCACAAACAGGTTCAGCCCGAAATACGGAGGGATCTCTCCCCCGTCGTCAAAATGAAAGGTATAGGTTGTGCTGCCTTCCCCGGGTGTGAACTTCACCAGCCGGGTCTGGGGATCGTTCAGCCATTTTACCTGCCTGGCGTCTGCTTCCATCTCACCCTGATACAAAAAGATATCCCAGCAGTCATCAGCCAGACCGGTATTCCAGCGGGCATTCAGTATTTGGCTGCCCTCCCCATCGCAGCCGAAAATCGTCAAGGCATTGAATTCCAGGGCGAAAGCCAGGGAGTTCAGCAGCAGCAATACAGCCAGGGTGATTGAGGTGTTTTTTTTCATCGTGATTTCCTGTCAAAAGGGTTCTGGGTTTCCTTTTTCCAATTACGCCAGTCAACCAGAATGGATTATGGGGTAAATGAAGCGGAAAAGAACGCCATATTTGGCAAAAAAATCGCCATATTAAGCATTGAAGCCGCCGGCGTCATGGTTCTGTATCTTTATGTGCTTTGGGCAGATAGTCCAGTTCGCCGCACTGGATGAAGATTTCTTTGCCGAGAAAGGCTGCCAGTTCTCCGCCGGTAACTTCCACTTCCGCAACTACGGCAATGGCCAGGCATCGTCCGGTCTTATCTTTGGCAAAGCCGGCAAAAAGGGAGTATTGGGTTGAACCGGTCTTGCCGAACAGTTCGACTTCCTCCTCCGGCCACGGCAGCGGCTGAAAAGCATGGTAGGCGGTCCCGCAATCCAGGTAGCCGTTGTCCTCATAAATAGCGTCTTTCATGCCCGACTGGACGACCCGGGCATTTTGGGGCGAGGCAATAGGGCGGGGAACGGTTTTCACCGGGGGGGATTTGGACAATACCGGCGCCAGGTACACTCCATCCCGGGCTATCGTGGCGATACTGTTGGCAATCTGGACGATGGTGCCCATCATTTCATTGCGTCCGATGCTGAGGAAACGGGGATGGGGGGGCAGTTCCCGGCCGATGGGGGCGACGTGCCCGGCTGCTTCCCGAAAAGCGGTATTGGCCCGGTCTGTCAATTCTCCTTCCGGCCAGGCGATAACGGGATTGGCAAAACCGCTTTTTTTCAGCCAGCCGACCAGTTTTTCCACCCCCATTAGCTGGCTCAGCCGGACAAAATAATAATTGCAGCTTACTTTAATGGCCCGCCGTCCGTCCACCCAGCCGTGGTTGAGGATGTGGCTTGGCTTACCGGTCCAGGTCAGGTTGTTGATATCACAATCAAAGGTTTGTTCCGGGGTGACGGTATGGGTTTCCAGCCCGCCCAGCAGATTGGTCGGCTTGATGGTGGAGCCGGTTTCATAAATTTCCGCCAAAGCCCGATTGCACCAGCCGCGGTCCGGATCCTGAATGATGGCGGCGTACTTTTCGTTGTAGGTATTCAGGTCATATTCAGGGTTGGAAACAGCGGCCCGGATTTCCCCGGTCGCAACGTCGATTACGACCGCACCTCCCAGAAAAGCCTGCCCCAGGGAGTTGGCGCCCTGCAAAATCTGCTGTATCCGGCGGTGCAATTCGATATCGATGGTTATCTGCACATCCTGGCCGGGAACTTGTTCGAGACGGTATTTTTCCTGACCATTGGCGTCATACGAAATCCAGCCGCGGCTGCCCCGCAGCAGGTTCTCAAACAGCAATTCACACCCCGCCGCGCCCTGCACGTCTCCCAGATGATAGCGCAGGAGATCCGCGCGGGTCGGCAGGCCGGATTCGGTTTCTTCCGCCTGAATCAGTTCATCCGGTACGCTGCCCAGGTGTCCGATGAGATGGCAGGCAGACTGGTCATAAGGATACTTGCGGGTTTTCCCGACGCGGATGGCAACGTAGGATTTCATGGGGATCGAGGGCTGCGCGGCCGTCCGGTTCGTTTCAAAGGTACCCGCCAGCATGTCTTCGACGGCCAGGGCCCGGTCTTCGGACAAGGCAGCCAGGACTTTATGAAATTGCTGCATTTCCCGCAGGTCGGTGTCCTGAATCCACTGGCTGCGAATCGATTCATCCGGTTCCACGGCGGCAAATTCCCGCAGCATCGCTTCCCGGCCCAGGGCCGGAATAAACGGCTGGTTCGTTTGGCGGCAGTAGTTTCTGCGGGCGATGCTCAGCCGCAGGAGAAAGATTTTATCGTTGATCTGCCGGATGGATTCCCGCAGGGTAGCGGCGGGGATTCCGATTCGATTGGCCAGCTCCTCGACAAGCTGATCTGCCTGCTGCTGCTGGGGATCGTATCGGGTTTCCAGGTACAGCCGGGCATCCGTTCGGTCTTTGCCCCGATGTTGCCGCAGATACCGGTTCTCTTCTTCCTGCCGGAACTCGGGGTCGTATAAACGGGTCAGATGATAATGAAGATAGAGATCGTAGCTGGGTTCATCCCGGGCCAGGGCCTGGCCGCGGCAATCATAGATGGTTCCGCGCACCGTATTGTCAAGCCATTCCGGTTGGCGCTGCTGCCGGATGCGGATCAGCTTGCGGTAGTCCCCGCTGGCCACCAACTGCAGCCAGGCCAGACGGGCGATCATGATTCCCAGGCCCAGCAGCAAGAAGGCAATAAAGACTATCAGCCTCCGCTGAAACATCCCGGACTTCCGTTTCTATTGCGCCGTTGTGACGGTCAGGACATCCATTCCATATTCCAAAGCCCAGAAATCGCCGCCGCCGGAGCGGTTGGTTCGGGTGCGGCAGCCGAGAAGACCGAGAACGGGATCCGTTGGAATCAGGTAGAAAAGGAATGCTTTTTGAATCCTTCCGCCTTTTTCCTGCAAAAGCGATTTGCTGGGGAACGGTTTTTCCAGAAGTTTTTTCTGGCTCAGCAGAGAACCATCCTCATCGGAAGCCTGGTAGGCAAACTCCATCGCGGTATCCTTGTCGAGCTGTCCCTGCAAGACAAAACCCGTGTTGACATACTCCCGATTGTAATTATCCACCAGGGTGGGCAGCAGGCCGACGTCCGATCCGGCCGCTTGGTAGTCCTGGAAATCCACTTCCAGATAGACCAGAGTATAACCGCCGGGGATCAGCAGATTTTTGGCGGTATATTCCTTGATGTCGGTGCGGGAGGGCAGCAGAATCTGTGCCTGTCGATACCCTTTGGGATCCTCCTGGATGGATTCCTTGCCCACGAGCTTGTCCTGAAATTGTTTTAACATCTGCTCCGAAGGAATCCCCATGGCCTCCAGGGGCTGCGTTTCCGGGCTGGAAACCACCGTAATTCGTTTGCAGATCAGGCTATTTCCGGCCTGTTCCGGTCTGACCAGATCTGCTCCGCCGCTCTCGCTTTTTCGGCTGGAAGCCCAGATATTCTCCTGGTAGGGTTTGGTGGTTTCGATTTTGGCGACGGGAGGCAGGGACGCCTGGGCGGAACGCTTGAATTCCACAAACCGGGGCGGATATTTTTTCAGGTTGGAAGGCCAGGGAAACCAGAGATCCAGCGTCGCATTGCCGGAGGTGACCATGCGTCCTTTCTCCAGGGTGAACGCTTCCGCCGTGACCCCGCCGGGGTACGCGATGGCGACGGGATAGCGGGATAGGCCCGCCTGGCTGCGCAGGTTTTCATCGTATCCGACCAGGCGGAACTGGCCCATGGTAAAACGGAGTTTCCCATCGGCGTCCGCCGCCCCTCTTTGCTTGTCGTCCCCGCCGCTGACCATGACACGCACCCCGACAAAGGTTTCGCCCGCGCCGGGAACGATCGCCTCATTTTTATAAATATCCCAGGTTTTGCCTTCCACCAGCCAGGCCTCTTTGAGGGCCAGGGATTCCGCCCCCGCCTCCCGCCGGCTGGCAGGGTCCAGCACCAGCCGGTTCCAGTGGATTTCCCGCAAAAAGTCCGGATGCGTATGTCCGAAATTGTTCCGGCCGGCAAAACCGTACTGGCTGGCGATTTGAATCAGGCCCACCGCCAGATTGTCGCCTTTGGGCAGCAGGCTGCTTTCCTTCTGCGGATTGGTTACATCGGGACAGCGGGTAAAGCCCAGAATTTTAGGCGGCAGAGGCAAAAGCTGAAAGCCGATGGCGATCATTCCGGTGATGATCAGTCCGGCGATCAGGCCGAAAACCCCGGCCCCGATCCGATCGATCAGCAGGGGGAAAATCATATTGCCTTTGATGAGCTGATCGGCAAGCAAACGGAGAACCAGCAGGCAAACGGTGAAAAGGCCCAGCAGGCAGATGGCCTGCGGACCATAGGAACCCAATCCGAGATTTTGCAGATACGAAGACAGTACTTCAAAATAATTAAACGCGGCGAATGCGGATATAACGCACAAGACCGCCATAATCAGGGCGCTGAAAATGCCCTGCTTGAAAATCTGGAAATAGGTAATGATTCCGGTGATCACAATCAAAATTAGCATGGCCAGCATAGGCCTGTACCTCCGATTCGTTTTTGGGTTCTACCAGGCAATAAATTCCTTTTGCATCCGTACGGTTCTTTACTTGTCTGCGGGCGGGGTTTCGCCGGCGAGCACCTTCTTTTTTTCCGGGCTGTCTTCGGAGGTAACCCGCAGGACCTCCTGAATACTGGTGGTGCCGTCTATCACCCGCCGCAGCGCCTGTTCCTGCAGGTACAGCATCCGATCCTTGCGGCACTGGGTGCGCAGGGCGCTGATGGGGGCGTTTTCGCGGATGAGCTGCCGCAGGGCGTCCGTCATCACCAGGGTTTCCAGCACCGCCGTCCGGCCGATGTAGCCGGTGCCCTGGCAGGTCTCGCAGACAATCGGCCGTCCTTTTTTGTCGTATTCGATTTCCTTGGGCGGACGATAAAACTGCTTGATCTTGTCCACCGGCAAATTCAGCTTTTTCAATAAATTCGGGTCGGGAATATACGCTTCCCGGCAGGATTTGCATAACTTCCGCAGAAGTTTCTGATAGGTGATGCCCAGCAGCGTCTCCGCCACCTTGTCGCTGTTGCCTACCATTTTGATCCATTCCTGCAGGGCGTGAAACGTGCTGGAGGCGTTCAGAGCAAAATACGCTTTTTTCCCGTCGCGGGCCGCCTGGGTACACAGTTTGGCCATTTCCCCCTCGTCACTGAATCCGACCATGATTACATCGGGATCGCGGCGCAGAACCGTCTGCAGTTGCCGGGCGGCCGTTCGCTTGGTGTCGGTTTCCAGCAGATTCTGGGTGATGTTGTCGATATCGGTCAGAAACTTCTTTTCCAGGGAATTGACATTTTGAATATAGGCGTCGTGGCTGATGGTCAGGCTGTAGAGGGTGGTGGTAAGCCCGGATCCCTTCCCGCCGGAGACCACGATCACGCCGCTGGGTTCTTTGACTATCTGCCGTACCTGTTCCAGTTGATCGGGATTAAATCCGATGGCATCCATTTTCAGGGTTTTGGTATCTTCCTGTTTTTCCAGAATCAACTGCTCGCCGCGGGTACTGCCGGAGGTATTGATGTACCATTTGATCAGGGTGTTGTTCATGCGAACGGCAAAGGAGCCGGATTGCGGACGCCGCCGGTCCTTGGTATCGAGGTTCGCCACCGCCTTCAGATAGGCAATCACCGGTTCCACTTCCGCGGTGTTGCGGTCTTCGTCGCCGCTGACCACCCCGTCAATCACCTTGCGTATTTTGACCGTCTCATTGACCGGGATCAGCTCGCATAAGCTGACCCGCTGCAGGCACAACTGATACAGAAGATCTTCGGCATACACATACCCGTCGTATTCGGGGTCCTGCCGGTAGGGGACGGGCAATTCGTTGTTATGGGCCGAGATGAAGCTCAGCCGCTGCTTGGTTTCTTTCTGGCGTTTATCCTTGGAGAACAGCGTTTTGATGTGATCCGGCGTGAAAATGCGCTCCACTTCCTTGACCCGGGCGTTCCGGTGCAGGACATAGGTGATTTCCAGCGTCAGCCAGGCCACAAAAAACAGCAAAAACCCCACCCAGAACACCGTGGGCAGAATCAGCCACAGAAAGAGGGTCACCACCCCGCAGCCCAGATACAGGTTGTTCCAGAAGGTCCGGTTGGTGCGGACGAACAGCGTGTCTTTATCCTGCCATTGCCCCACCCAGCACCAGAGGCCGAAGAAAAGGGCATAGAGAACCAGTTTCCAAATCGCGATATAATTGCCAACGCTCTGGGACAGTATCGTATCTATCATGCAGGACTCCAAAACAAAGTATTATCCTAAAATGCCGGAACTGCCGGTGCGAATTCCCTTGAGTACCATTTTCAGCTCATCCGGATTATTGGTATAGGCATAGGCCGTTTTCAAATCGATAAATTCCGTATCCACCAGAATCCGCAGGGATTCATTAAAGTCCACCATGCCGTCGCCGTAGGAGCTTTTGATCACGGTGGGCAGGTCCACTTCCCGGCCTTCGGCGATGAGTTTGCGGGCGGAGGCGTTGACCAGCAGAATTTCCACGGCCGGCACCCGCGGGACATCCGAACGGATGGTGGGCAGCAGCCGCTGGGACAGCACCGCCCGCAGGTTCCCCACCAGCGCCTGGCGGATCATGTGCCGCTCCTCCTGGGGCGTCAAATCCAGAATACGGGTGATCGTCTGATAGGCATCGGTGCTGTGCAGCGTGGCGAATACCAGGTGCCCGGTTTCCGCCGCTTTCAGCCCGGCCCGCAGCGTCGTAAAGTCGCGCATCTCCCCGATCAGGATTACATCCGGATCTTCCCGCATCAGAGAACGCAGGGCGTCATCAAAATCCGGCACGTCAATGCCGACCTCCCGCTGGCTGATCAGGGCCTTGTCATCTTGATAGACAAATTCAATCGGATCTTCGACCGTCAAAATGTGACAGGATCGAATTTGATTGATATGGTTCAGCATGGAAGCAATCGTAGTGCTTTTGCCGCAGCCGGTCACGCCGGTTACCAGGACCAGCCCCTGATGATATTCGGCGATTTTTTCCACGACCGCCGGCAGATTCAGCGACTCAAAAGGCGGAATAATACTGGTCACCCGCCGGGCCGCCAGGGCAATTTTCCCCCGCTGGCGGTAGATATTCACCCGGAACCGGTCGGTCGCTCCGAAATCGTAGGCAAAATCCAGAGCACCATGATTTAGAAAAAAATCTCTTTGTTCCGGACTTAAGATATCGAAAATCATTTCCTGCAGGGCCGCTTCCGGAATGCCTTCCCCGGTCGTCTGCCGCAATTGGCCCTTAACCCGCAGCCGGGGCAGTTCTTCCCCTTTTAAATGCAGGTCCGAGGCCTGCATCTTGATCGCGGCGTTAAAATATTTGTCAATGGTCTTGGGCTTATCCGAAGCTAAATTTTTACTGATTGGCTGTTTTTCCAATGCCTGTGCTCCTTGTATTTTAAAATCCAACCTGGCTCACAGCCGCGATCGGCGGCTCCAGCCGTACGGGAATGCCGCGCTCGTGTAAATACTGCTTTACCTCTCCGATGGTGTACGTGCCGAAATGGAAAACACTGGCCGCCAGCGCCGCGTCGGCCTTGCCTTGGGTGAGGACGGCATGAATGTCTTCCAGGGTTCCCGCCCCGCCGCTGGCGACGACGGGAATGCCAACCGCCTCGCTGACCGCCGCCGTCATCTCCAGATCGTAGCCGCCTTTGGTGCCGTCGGCATTCATAACATTGAGAACGATTTCCCCGGCGCCGTCGGCCTGCCCCTTGCGAACCCACTCCATCACTTCAATCCCGGTCGGCTTGCGCCCGCCGTTGATATAGACTTCCCAGAACTCCCGCCCTTCTTTTCTGACCCGGTTGGCATCGATCGCCAGCACGATGCACTGGCTGCCGAACCGCAGGGCCGATTTTTTGATCAGGTCCCGGTCCAGCACCGCGGCACTGTTAATACTGACCTTATCGGCGCCCATATTCAGCATCAGCCGGATATCCTCAATCGTGCGAATCCCGCCGCCCACCGTCAGCGGCATAAAAACCCGCTCCGAGGCTTTCCGCAGGATTTCAAGGATCAGCCCCCGGTCCTCATGGCTGGCGGTGATATCATAA
>JAKJEP010000360.1 GCA_022705365.1 Planctomycetota bacterium
CATATTTTCTTTTTTAATTTGTACCTTCGATTTGCTCATGGTTTCGATTCTTGTTTTCGCCTTTACTTCTTGACTATTGTGTTCATATCACAAGATCATTATCGAAAATTTCCACCCCCATGTCAACAAAAATGTTTATGTGATATGAACATTTTTGTAAAAAGATCATCCAACTCTTCCTTAAACATTGTATCTTATTGAATATCAATATTTTATGATAAATAGACGGATTTGTCGTTTAAAAAAAATTATCAAAACAGGTGAAAATATTCCGCAAAATATGGATTTTTCAGAATTGTTTACCATATGGCTATGTCAGAATAGATTGACATCCCCACACGTGCATGAGCATGGATTAACCCATGAGAAATGCGGGTTAACGTCGCTCCATTTTATCGACAGAACTTTTTTGGAGGGCGGGCATGATTTCTTCCAGGCGGAGGGCGGGGGGCAAGGGGCCGGTCATGGTCAGGAGAAAGGTGGTGGAATTGATTTGATTCAGGGAACCGTGGGTGCTGACGGCCCCGCCAGAGAGTCGGTCAAAGGAAGCACTGCCATGATACCAGCCGTCGTGCAGGCAGACAATCAAGTCGGCGGGATGCTGAACCAGTCCGTGGAAGGCCAGCCAGATGCGGCGGAGGGGGTCGGGATAGATATGATTTTGCGTGGCGTCCAATAAGACCCGGTCCTCGATAAAACCATCTTCGGCAATAAGCCCCTGTTGACGCAAATTATCGAGGATGGGATTGAGCTGGAGCGGGTCGCCGGAATCGGGGGCGTAGCGATATCGGCCATCGTGATAGCTAATCAGAGCGCTGCCATCGCGGGTGCGGACGCAAACACCTTGGGGGGTGGGATAGCAGGCCAGGGCGGCGGCAGGGCTGGCCAGAAGGGCATCGGCCACCGGGGCCGGGTTATGGGTATAAAAGGCGGCATAGGTGACCAGGCCGTAGGAGATGGGAACGACATCGTGATCGGCTTTCAGCCGTTTGGCGACTCGAAAGCCGGCCTCTTTCAGTGTTTTGCGAAACGAAATCCGGTGACCGGGGGTTAGATTATGGCCGTGGTCGGCCAGGAGACTGATCTTTAGCTGACCCTGCCGTTCATAAACCATCTGTTCGCACAGCCGATCCACCCGGCGGAGATATTGCAGGATGCTTTCGCGACCGCCGCGGGTGCCCAGTCCGGCGGCGGCAACACTATAGCCGATGGAGGTACCCTGATCGGTTTTCTGGAAGGTTTTATAGATTTGACTCAGTTCGTGATTAAAAATGGTTTTGGGCGCGATATAGGCGGCGGCATCCAGCAGGAAAGAGCAGCGGTAGGACAAAATGTTGGCCCAGTCGGCGTTTTTGCCGCTGAGATAGACTTCATTGCCCGTGACGATATGGTTTTTGGAGCGATCGAAATATTCGGCCTCATAGCTAAGCGGCGTTGCGCCGCCGAATATTCGCTGGAAGGCCAGATCGGTCATGCCGGGAAAGCAACTGATGACCCGGCTAGGGGGGTAGAACAGGCGAAAATGCCCCTGGTCGTACAGCTCCCGGACCAGGTCAAAGGGAACGCCGTCCAGGGCGATGATATAGTGAGGGATAGAGGCATCGCTGGGGACCTGATCGAGGCGAATCATTTTTTCCGGCTGGTCTTTGGCTGAAAAATGCAGTTCTACTATTCTGCCCTGGCTGTTTTGCACCTGACGATAGTCCATATGCCGGTCCTTATTGGTATCGAATGATACGGATTCCATGCCGTTTTCGGTGGTCTGCCGTGCGGCCGGCTGGTCTGGAAACCAGGGAACAGGCTGACAGCCCAGGAAAACCAAGGCAAAAAGAGAAAGGAGTATTGTGTAGCGGATCATCATCTATCCCAGAGGGATTTTGCTAAAATATATAAGTATCTATAAAATAAACATTTACATACAAACCGTGGAGCTGACAACTATGCTACTCGATTTGCCCTAAAAGTTCAAAGGTATTTATGGATGATGATTATCTGACTATTTAGCAAGAAGTTACAAAAACAAGGACCGGCGTTCCGGAATGCCGGAAGGAACGTGTATATATTGTGGATAACTTTTTGGGGGTATTTTCCGTTTGTTTTGGCCAGAGGGGTTTATTGCGGCGGCGGATAGTAAACAGGAACCGGCCATGCATAAACATTCGGAACGTAACAGCCTGTAAGAAAAAAAGTAACAAATGCAACAGTCTTTATCCGGGTTTTAAGGAAGCTGCGAAAAATTCGGGTAAAGAAACCGTCATTCCGGGTAAATTTTATGGATTTTAGTTGACATTATCAAAAAATGGCTGTGGATAACCTGTTTAAAACCTTTTCCCTGACTGATTATAAAGTCTTTATTAAAAGCATTATAGATGATAGATAGGATATAATCCCTACAGACCGGATAGTGGTTAAAAATATAATTAGAACCATCAAAATGGCCGATAATAATGCTGATATGAGAGAAAATATGAATAACGCGAATAAGCAACGAAGGTTTTGCGGCTGGATCTGGTTATGGTTGCTGGCGGCGGTTTTGCCCGGCTGCAATCGACCGGATGGGGTTCCCATCACGATTGTGGATCAACGGCAAACCATCATGCAGAAATGCAGCCGGATCGATATCGATCAAGAGTGCGTGGAGGAAGGGCTGGGCCAGCTTTTTACCCGAATGGCGGAGACGTATGGTCCTTTTGAGTCGGAGCCGCTGATTCGGGATTATGCCCCCATGATTCAGCAGGGATTGTACCGCCATGGTTTCTGTTCGATACAGAATCTGCATATCCACGGGCATACCTTTGATATTGATATCTTTTTCCTGGCTGAGCCAAATCCCTCTTCCCTGAATCTGGCGGCGTTTGTCAAAGGCCAAGTGTACCCGGTGATCAGCCTTGCCAACCGGTATTATGTCGAACCGCAGTAAAACCGGCGGCGGTCCGGCGGGCATTGTGAAATCCGGGGATGAAACGAATCCATCTCTTTGGTCCCATAAAAATTTTGACTCGTGTTGCTGGGCGGCCAGTCCGAGGCAAATCCGTCTTATTCTGCTGATTTGACAGTTGTCCGCCGCGGATTAACCGCTTTTTTTGTCTTCCGGGTGAATCGGGCCCTTCTTTTTTTCGATAATCCTTACAAGGTCTGAAACCTTGAACGAGGATAGAATGGTCGTTTTACGTCACAAGCACCATCAGGCCAGACAGCATGGGAAGAGTGAGTGATGTCTTGAAAAAGCGCATATTATTTATAGATGATGAATCCAACTTCCGGGATAGTCTGAAACGGATTTTGCACCGGCAGCAGCAGATCTGGGAGATGCACTATGCTCCGAGTGTGGAGGAGGGGCTGCGGCAAATCGCGGAACAGCCTTTTGATGCGGTGGTATCGGACGTTTCGATGCCGGGAAAGGACGGATTTGCGCTTTTAACCGCGCTTCAGCAGTCGGAGGAGACGTCCGATATTCCCGTGATTATACTCACGGGCAACGGGGAGCATTCGCTGAAGCGCCGGGCGTTGGAGATGGGGGCCACCGATCTGTTGAGCAAACCGATCAATTCGGAAGATTTACTGGCCCGGCTACACAATGTTCTGCGGCTGAAGGCCTACCAGGACGAATTAAAACAGCAGAACGATACCCTGGAACTGAAAGTCAGGGAACGGACGGCGGAGCTGGAAGAATCGCGGCTGGATATTATCCTGCGTCTCGGCAAAGCGGCGGAATACCGGGACGAGGACACGGGCAATCATATTATCCGGGTCGGG
>JAKJEP010000361.1:0-3442 GCA_022705365.1 Planctomycetota bacterium
GATAATCCGTCCGAAACGGTTGCGCATCATGGACTTAGTAGCAGCGCGAGTCGCCACAAATGCCGCTTTCAGGTTGATGGCGATGACCTTATCGAAATCTTCGTCACTTATGGTCATAATCAGGCCATCGCGGGTAATCCCGGCATTATTCACCAGAATCCCCACCCCGCCATGTTCCTCCGCCAGCTTTTCGATCACTTTGGTAAAGGCATTCGAATCCGTAATATCGACCTTCTCGGTAATGATATCCAGGCCGCCATCCCTGGCCAACTGGCCCAGCTCCGCCAGCCTTGCCTCATCGATATCCACAGCCGCCACTTTCCGCCCTTGTTTGGCCAAAGCCATGACAATCGCACGGCCAATCCCCCTGGCTCCGCCGGTAACTATCGCTAATCGTTTTTCGGACATAATCCTTTTTCTCCGTTCAAATTCGTCTTAACTCATTCCGTTAACTGTAATTAATTCTATAGTTTTTTTCTGAACCCGGGAAATCTTCTTAACCAGTCCCGTAAGAACCCGTCCGGGGCCGATTTCGATAAACCGCTGGGCACCCTGATTCAGCAGGAATTCTACACATTGCTGCCAGCGTACCGGGCTGACCAATTGGGCTAATAATTTAGGAGTTATAGAACTGACTCCCTCATACCATTGGGCATCCACGTTGGCAACTACCGGGCAGGAAAAAACCCCAAATCGGCAATTTTCCAGGGCCTGGCTGAGCTTTTCGGCGGCGGGGTCCATCATCGAAGTGTGGAAGGCACCAGCCACCTTGAGCGGAATCGCCTTGGATGCTCCGAACGATTCAGCCATTTCCGCCAGCATCCGGCAGGCCGCAAGGGTGCCGCTAACCACAATCTGCCCGGGACAATTAAAATTCACCGGAACCAGCATGGGTTTTTGACCGTTTTCTTCCATCGGCTTTTTATCGAGAACCGCCTGGCATAGCTGATTCACGGCCGGTTCTTCCAGACCGAGGATAGAAACCATACTGCCTTTGCTTTGGTTGGCGGCCTCCTGCATACTGCGGCCCCGCAACTGCACCAGGGTCAGGGCCTGCTCAAAATCCATAACCCCAGCTGCATACAAAGCGGTATATTCACCCAGGCTCAAGCCGGCACAGGCATCCGGCTCAATACCGGAAAGCTCCGGAGCCAACTGGCCGCCGCGCATAGCGGCCAGACAGGCGGCACTGGTAACAAAAATGGCCGGCTGGGAAATTTCGGTGGTATTCAGGGTTTCCTCCGGACCCTCAAAACAAACAGAGGCCAGATCGTAACCGACGATCTGATTCGCCCGCCGATACAGGTCGGCAATCTGCGGATTCTGGAGGGCTAAATCACGACCCATGCCCACCTGCTGGGCGCCTTGTCCGGGAAACATGAAAATAGTATTCACTCGCAATGGTTCCTTATTTCAATCCTTAGAGCCGAATCAGATTCACCGCCCAGGTCAGGCCGGCGCCAAAAGCCACCAGAACAATCAAATCCCCCCTTTTCGCATGGCCGTCCCGCACCGCCTCATCCAGGGCAATGGCAATGGAGGCGGCGGAAGTATTGCCGTATTTGTCAATATTGATAAACATTTTTTCGTTGGGAATATCCAGCCGCTTTTGCACGGATTCGATGATCCGGGCGTTCATCTGATGCGGGATAATCAAGTCGATCTCCTCCTGGCTGATGGAACAGGCTTCACACGCTTCATGGATCAGCTCGACAATCCGGCGGACCGCCAACTGATAGGTTTCACGTCCCCTGATATTCATATACACCAGTTTTTCGTCCGCCAGTTTTTTCCCCACGGGATTGCGGCTGCCATATGCCTGGCAGCTCAGGGTTTCCCAGCCGCCGCCGTCGGCATGCAGACTGCTGTAGAGAAGCCCGCGATGGGAATTTTCTTCCGCTACCAGCAGCGCCGCACCGGCCCCGTCTCCAAACAGAATGCAACTGCCGCGATCGGTATAATCCACCAGGTTGGACAGGGTTTCCGCCCCGATGACCAGGGCTTTCTGACACTGCCCGGAAACCAGGAAATTGGAAGCGACCGCCATGCCATACGTAAAACCGCTGCACGCCGCGGATAAATCAAACGCGCAGCATTGATGGTTGTTCAGGCCGTTCTGGATAAAACAGGCGGTGGAGGGAAACACCATCTCGGGGGTAATGGTGGAACAAATGATCAAATCCAGGTCTTCGCCCCGGATCCCGGCCGTATCCAGGGCCTGCCGGGCTGCCTGCAGCGAAAGGCTGGCTGTGGTTTCCCCATTGGACGCGATGCGTCTCTGCCGGATTCCGGTTCGTGTCACAATCCACTCATCGGAGGTTTCCACCATTTTTTCGAGCTGGGCATTGTCCAGAATCTTATCAGGAAGCGATCTGCCGGTTGCGGCAATCACGGCTCGCCGGGCACATTGCACCATGCACCCATTTACACGATTTTCCATTTCATCTCTCTATTTCAAAAACGCTGTTTTTCAAAATAAAAAAATCACACACCCGCGGAGGTCAAATCATATAAACATCCTGACGGCGGTGACTTTTGACCTATATTGACGGAACTGCCAAAAGTCGGCATTAACATCCCAAAACCGCTCTGGTTCCCAATTACAAGGGGCCGAAGAGCTTTTGACGCTGGCGTCTTTTTTTCGTAAAACAAGAATCGGGCACGGCAAATGGGGGGAATTACTCGCCGTTTTCCTCATCGCTCATGGGCCAATCTTCCAACTGCTGGGCAATGATCGAGTTAATATTCAATTTGGCCTGTTTTCGGGAACAGACGATCGCATTCTTGATGGCCCGGGCATCGCTGCTGCCGTGGCAGATGATACACGTACCATCGACGCCCAGCAGCGGAGCGCCTCCATATTCGTTATAATCGTGCTTGGCGTACAGACTGGCGATAACCGGTTTGAAATGTGGAACCATTTCCGGCTTCAAGGTACCTATCTCACGCAAAATAGCCTTGAAAAGCCCCTCAGCCAATCCCTCCGTCAGTTTCAAAATCACATTCCCCACAAATCCGTCACAGACCACCACATCGGCAGGCCGGTTCAGAAATTCCCGGCTTTCCACATTGCCGACAAAATCAAGGCGGGGATCATCCCGCAGCAGACGATTCACCTTTTTACCAGCTCATTGCCCTTGGCATCCTCCTGACCGATACTGATCAATCCTACCGTCGGATTCGATATCCCGATCACCTCTTTGGCGTAGATACACGCCATCAGGGCATATTGATGCAGGTGCGATGGCTTGGGAGCAATATTAGCCCCAACATCGCAAACCGTCACCGGTCCGGCAAAGGTGGGAAACACCACCAGAATCCCCGGGCGGAACACGCCGGGGATCGGACGCATCCGCATCTGGCAAGCCGCAACACAAGCACCTGTATTTCCAGCACTTATGACGACATCCACGTCCTTTTCAGCACCTAATTTGGCCATGAT
>JAKJEP010000361.1:3452-3726 GCA_022705365.1 Planctomycetota bacterium
CGCTTCTTTCGCAGGGCTTCCACCGGCTGCTCATCCATCCCGATGGCTTCGGGTGCATGAACCACACTGATTTGATTACCGTAATTTCCCAGATCCCCTAGCTGCGTTTTTATAATCGTTTCATCACCAATCAGGACGATATGATCGCCCGGATCGATAGCTTTCAACGCTTCCACCGCACCGGCTATTATTTCTTGGGGGGCTTTATCTCCCCCCATGGCATCCAAAGCTATGCGCATTTAGTACCTCTTCATCGGATAAAACAAGAATGTTA
>JAKJEP010000362.1:0-3388 GCA_022705365.1 Planctomycetota bacterium
GGTGCATGAAACCTGGATGGCCCAGGTCCGGCCCGGCCAGTTCGCCCGGATTACGGTGGATGCCTTTCCCAATCAGCAGTTCACCGGCAAGGTGCTCAAAATAGCCATGGTGCCCGACCAGCAGAATTTCTTCCTGAATCCCGACCTGAAAGTCTATGCCACGGAATTAAGCATCGACGGCCGGCACGATTTCCTCAAAACGGGCATGTCCGCCAAGGTCGAGATCATCGTTCAGGAACTGCCGGATGTGATCTATGTACCGGTGCAGGCGGAAAAAATGGTGTTTTCTGGCGGAGGGCAAAGACGTAAAGCCCCGGGAAGTCAAAACCGGCGCCTTTAACGAAAACTTCATCCAGATTATCGAAGGCCTGGAACCGGGCCAGGTCATCTCCCTGGCTCCCCCGGAACTGGCGGAAACCCCCGCCGCCGATTCCGGCAAAAAAATGCCCGAAAAAGGCCCCGCCCCCGCTGAAGCCGCTCTGCCGGCAGGCCCCATGCCGCAGGGTCAGCCCCCCGCGGGACAGACTCCGCCTCCCGGCCCGGCCGGCCCGCCGCCGGCTCCGAAGTAATCCCACGAAAATCCTGGTGAAAGCAGCGTATGTCGATTGTGCGAACGGAAAAACTTGGTAAATCGTATCAAATGGGGCTGGTCCAGCTCCACGCCCTGCGCGATTTCGACCTGACCATCGAACCGGGCCAGTATGTCGCGATCATGGGCCCCAGCGGCTCCGGCAAGTCCACCCTCCTGAATTTGCTGGGCTGCCTCGACCAGCCCACCACCGGCCGCTATTTCCTGGGCGATGAAGATGTCTCCCAGATGGACGATGACCAGCTTTCCTACATCCGTGGCATGAAAATCGGCTTCATCTTCCAGTCCTATAACCTGATTGCCCAGTTGAATGTGATCGAGAATATCGAAGTCCCGATGTTTTATCAGGGCATCCGCGAAAAACAAAGCCTCCGCCGGGCACGGGAACTGGCCGAACTGGTCGGCCTGGGCGAACGCCTCACCCACCGCCCGACCGAATTGAGCGGCGGCCAGCAGCAGCGGGTGGCCATCGCCCGGGCGCTGGGAAACGATCCACTCCTGCTGCTGGCGGATGAGCCGACCGGCAACCTCGACACCCAAAGCGGCACGGAAATCCTCCATATCCTCGACCTGCTGCACCAGCGGGGCAAAACCCTGATCGTCATCACCCACGATCCCCAGGTCGCGGCCCGCGCCCAGCGGGTTATTCATCTGCTGGACGGGTGCATCCATCACGAGGAAAACAACGGAAGACAAACATGAACTGGTTTCGCATCAAAAGCATTCTCAAACTGGGCGGCAAGAGCCTCTGGATGCACCGCCTGCGCTCAATGCTCACCACCCTCGGCATTATCTTCGGCGTTTGCTCGGTCGTTGCCATGTTGGCCATCGGCGAAGGCGCCAGCCGCCAGGCCCAGCAGCAGATTGAGCGGCTCGGCAGCACCAACCTCATCATCAACACCGTCAAGCCCCCGGACGAGCAGGTAGCCAGCGGCACCACCAGCCGCATGAACGAATACGGCCTGACCTACACCGACGCCGAACGCTTTTATGCCACCCTCCCCACCGCCCAGGTCATCGTCCCGCTCCGGCAGATCAGCCAGGAAGCCTGGTACCGCAACCGGAAACTCGCCATCGAAGTCATCGGCACGGTTCCCTGGTATCCCGAAATTGCCTCCCTCCATATTCTGCGGGGGCGGTTCCTCACCGCGATGGATATGAACTACCAGCAGGCGGTCTGCGTCGTGGACCGGCACCTGGCCAAACAGCTTTTTGTCTTTGACGACCCGATCGGCCAGGATATCAAAATCAAAGGGGACTATTACCGCGTCGTGGGCGTGGTTTCCGCCGCCGCCGAATCCGCCGGACCGGCCGACCAGCCGGTTTCCTCCTCCTCCGCCGCCGGCGGTGTGGCCGGCCGCATTTACATCCCCATTACCACCGTCAAAATCCGCTTTGGGGAAATCAAGATCCAGATGGGCGGCAGCGGCGCCCAGATCGAAAAAGTTCAGCTCCAGCAGATTACGGTGAAAGTCCAGTCCTCCGACCAAGTCCTGGTCACCCGCGAGATTATCAGCCGGTTGCTGAGCAAGTTCCACAAGAAGCAGGACTACCAGATCGTCGTGCCGCTGGAGCTGCTGCGGGAGGCGGCCCGGACCAAGCGGATATTCAGTATTGTTTTGGGATCTATAGCGGCTATCTCGTTGCTGGTGGGTGGGATAGGGATTATGAATATCATGCTGGCGACTGTGAATGAGCGGACCCGTGAGATTGGGATCCGGCGGGCGTTAGGGGCAAGAAAGAAGGATATTATCGTGCAGTTTCTGTCTGAAACGGTGCTGTTGACGCTGATGGGTGGGGTGCTGGGGATTGTCCTGGGCTCCATAATTCCTTATCTGGTAACGTATTTCGGGGATATGCCCACGGTGATTACCGGCAGCTCGCTGATCCTGGCGTTTGGCATTTCGGGTGCTATCGGGATCGCCTTCGGGCTGTATCCGGCCTACCGGGCGGCCAATATGGACCCCATCGAGTCGCTGCGTCACGAATAAGTGCCATTTAGTTCCAGCTTGGTTCGTTATCAATCCTCAAAAAGTGCAGCATGATGACATCCATAAGTCCTTATTTTATAATTTTAAAAATTGCTGTAAGTCGTTATTTTTGGTTTGGGGAAATTGATGTAAGTGCTTATTTCGCGTGGAAAGTGATGGTCCGATAATAAAGTAGGGATTATAACGATTTTAACGGTTGGGTAAGATTTTCGGTATTCTGGGTAAGTATTTTGGTAATCTGTAACGGTTAGGTTGAGTTGGTAAATGTTGAATAAAGTATAACAAAAGATGAAGAAAGTGATATAAAACATAAGTAAAACACGAGAAAAGTATAGCAAAACATAGGTAAAAGTGGATGAAGTAGTCACGTGTATATAATATAGTTATCAGTTATCGGTGAAAAAAGGGAACAGGGAAAATTGCCCAGATTAACAATTGGAAAATGGGCCTACCAAACAGATATAAAAATCAAAATGCAAAAATAAAAATGACAGAGAAAAAATTAAAATTTGGAAGAGGGGAAGAATTTTAACCGCGAATTTTCGCGAATGCACGCGAATAAGATGGGGGAGGAATTGGGACAGAAGGCAGCGAAGGGTGCTGGCCGGGGGCATGGTTTAGGGATGGGATGGACTTAATGGACTTAATGGACGATATGGACGAGATGGACGAAATGGACAGGGAAAAAATGGCTGGGGGGAGAAATTACGAAGTAGAAAATGGGTATCGGCAAATGGTTCTCAGCTATCGGGTATCGGTTCTCAGTTCATGGTTATTGGGTAGAAGTCAGAGAGAAAAATACCAGTTG
>JAKJEP010000362.1:3398-3722 GCA_022705365.1 Planctomycetota bacterium
GGGGGGATTATGATGGAGGGATGAGCGGAGCAAGTACGAAGAAACGGGCAGCCGACAGGCGATTGTGAAGCGCGAAAGGCGGAACGCAGATTCTATGCATGATGTGCTGAAAGAGTATGGTGGTTTTGGGGCGAGCGGGGGGACAGAAAAGAATATACGGGACAGACTAAAAATATTGGGGTCTGACCCCTTTATTTACGCCTAATTCCTTCATAGCTTCCAGTAAAAGAAGATTAGGAGAGTAACATGAAATTTAATTATGGTAATAGTATTAGGGTTTCAAAATTTGCAC
Source organism: Planctomycetota bacterium (assembly GCA_022705365.1). Classification (GTDB taxonomy): domain Bacteria; phylum Planctomycetota; class Phycisphaerae; order Sedimentisphaerales; family SM23-30; genus JAKJEP01. The sequence continues at coordinate 3,691 of JAKJEP010000362.1, forward strand.
CAATACGATATAATCCAGAATCAGTTGGAGCT
>JAKJEP010000363.1 GCA_022705365.1 Planctomycetota bacterium
CGCAGCGCAGCACTCCACTGCCCTGCGCGGTTCCACAGCCTCTCCCCCGAGAGAAAATGGTTTGTAAGGCCGGCCTCCTCGGGCGAACCCGCCAGCCGGTGCAGCAGGCCGATGAAGTGGCGATTAGCCGCCAGCTCCCCGCGGCTGTGCCATACGGGACTGGGCAGCAAAGACCCGGCCGCCGCCATCGTCTTTTTGTGGTGGTACAATTTGCCGTTGGTCAGGCGGGCCGTTAATCTGGGCAAAGCCTGGACACCCACCTGGCCTAACACAAAGATCAGGACAAATGCCGCCACCCACACCTTGCGGTCCCGCACCAGCGAGACGCACAGAAAGCCGACAATCCCCATCAGGATGGCGCGGGGGACAGCCGGCAAATTCGCCGCCCCATTTTCCTGCGTCATGTCAGGATAGGAAAGGTTTACCGATGAGGCAAGATGGGAAGTTTGGCCGCTCGGATCGGTCGGGTTGGCCGGGTTAGTCGGGTTGGGCGGCTGAAACAATATTCTGTTGATCTCGGCAAAAACGGCCGCATGCAAGGAACTGCAAGTAAACAGGCTCTCATCCGCTGCAGTTGCCGCCTGATCGCATCCCGACGGGCTTTCGTCAGCCATACCTTCGGCATGTCCGCCTATCGTGGGCAAAGCGCAGGCATACCCTGCGGATAGCAGCAGTACCGCTAGCGAACTGATATATTTCGATAATGACGGGCTAATCTTCTTTTCTCCGTATCGAAATTCAAATTTTCACGCACGGCGCACCATCGAATGCAGCCGCGCACCTTCCTCAGAACCAGGAACGCACATCATCCGTGAAAGAACGAGCCGAAAATCCTAACGAAATCTGCCTGATAATTCGAAGAGCAGCGACAAACCGCTATCTGGAGATTTCGTCAGCACGCCATAGAGAGGTCAAGAAGTGGAAGATTGAGTTTTCTCCCTTCCTGCCTCACTATTTAGTCATCTTCATTAAAACCAATTTCCTTTGTTTTGCTTTCAAAACATAGCCCTTCGGCATCCTCATATGTATCCTGATGCCTATGCTTGTTTAACTCATTATAATCGTTACCAATAGCTAGTCAAGTAAATAGTACCAATAATGAATAATAATGGCCCATTTTCTTCCTCAGAAAGTCCCTGTATTTTGCCTAATGGTTTCCCCTAGGCCGCAGTTTCACCCGAAAAGGTGTTTTGCATGTTACTCACTATCTAGATTAGAGTTACAGATTTAACCGCTCGTCATTTTCCCGTTTGGCTCTGTACCCATTGAAAAGCCCGGTGGGCCAGTTCCGGAGCATTCTGTAATTTCAGTTTTTGTTTGATATTGGCACGATAGGTTTCTACCGTTTTAATACTCACAAAGAGCCGTTGGGCAATCTCCCTGGTACCCAACCCCCGCCCGATCAGCTCGAAAACCTCCAGTTCCCGATCGCTTAAAAGTTCTTCCGTAGCAGGCGGGAGTTTCCCCGGGCCAGAAGCGAACCGATTCAGTAACTGAGATGACATTTTATCACTCAGATAGATTTCGCCGCGCAGCACTTGGCGAATCGCTTGGATCAGATTGTCCGTCCCCTCCTGTTTCATGATGTAACCCCGGGCCCCCGCCCGCAGCACCCGCTCGGCGTACATGGATTCGTCCTGCATGGAAAGCACCAAAATCGGGTGTTGGGGATACCGTGCTTGAACATCCTTGATCAGGTCCAGACCGCTTCGATCTTTCAGAATAAGGTCCAATAACGTAAGATCCGGCTGGCCCTGGACGATGGCCGCCAAAGCATCGGCAACGGTTTCGGCCTCCTCGCAGACTAACAAATCCGGCTGGCGGTTGATCAAGCGGATCAGACCCTCCCGGACAATGGGATGATCATCGACGATTAGAATCCTGGTTTTATTCTGCATCTGGTCCTGTAGGTAATCCATAATTTTTCCCTGTGGTAACTAGATTGTCCTGCGGTACGGAACATACCACGCGGGTACCATTGCCAGGCCTGCGATGTATTTCGCAGGTCCCCCCCAGACATTGGGCCCGGTACCTCATGATCTGCAAACCCATCCCTGGGTTCTGAACTGGCGTTGGGGGAAATCCGACTCCATCGTCCTCAACCTGCAGAACCAGGCGGCCATCCTGGATCATTAAATCAATTTTTACGGTACTGGCGTTCCCGTGTTTGATGGCATTGGTTATGGCTTCCTGGGCAATCCGATAGAGATGGGTAGCCAATGCCTCCCGCTGGATAAGAACCGGCGGATCGCTCTGAAAGGAACAATGAATATGAAAAACACTGCTGGTATGTTGCGCCAGATCCCGCAAGGCCAGCATTAGCCCATCCACCCGCCGTTCCACCGGATGAAGCCCTTGCGCCAAAGACTGTACCCGCTCGATCGACTCGCTGGCATATTTGGCAATACGGGCTGCGTCACTAGCGTGCGGGAGCGTTTCCGCCGCCAAATTTTCTTCCAACTCCTTACTCAGGAAGGCCAGGCCGATCAGGTCTTGCCCCACCACATCGTGCAGGTCGCGGCCGACCCGTTGTCGCTCTCTTTCCTCTATCCGCAAAAGCTCATCTTCCAACTGTTTACGCTCTTCTATTTCTTTTCGCAAGATGATGTTTTGTTCTTCGACCTTATCCTGGAACCACTGATTCTTTCCCTTCAAGTCTGACAGAAGAAAAAATATGGCAAACAGGATCACTATCGTTGTGGTGGTATTCCAATAAAAAAACCATGAAACCGAATATCGATGCGATATTGCCTCCACCACACACCAGAAAACAGCACAGACCAAACCCAAGATCACGCCGGTTTTCCTGTCCAGCAGCCAAGCTGATAGGCCAACAGGTACTAGATAAAAAAGGTAGAAACTCAGCTCCGGATTGGTGAGATTTTCCACCATTCCGATCACAAGTACGAGTAGAAAACAAACTACCGCAATGATACTCTTGGGTAATCTTGTAAAAAACTCTGTCAATTGCATATCTTTTATACCTTTTTAGGGATTTAAAAAGAAAAACCCTTGAATAAAATATGAAATCTATACGTCCTATAATACGCCAATCTAAGTATTTTGAAAAGAAAATTTTGAAATTATAGTAATTGTTTTTTTGGATAGAACCATTTGCAATGTAGTGCTAAACATATAAAAATCAGCATCTTATGAGTAAAAAGATGCGCACGGCGCGCACATTTTTATCAGACCTTATACTACTTGTAATTACAATAAGTTACAGCGTTTTTTAAAAAAAAACAACTTTTGGTTCCAGCCCTACCGGGTCAGGATATTGATACCCGCAAACCATGTAATTTAAAGGTTTAGACCTCAAGTGGGCTTATCCCCGTGGCGATAACAGAGAATGGAGTTATGGTATGTCTATTGAAGGACAGGATAGAGCCAGTGTATCTGCATAAAAAAATAGTACTGGGAAATGTGGCATTGGGTTTACTCCTCAGCTTCCTGCTGATAAAAACCCTATTCCAGCATAGTCCGATAACTACGGATCTGCCCCCCCAGATCGCCCAGGGGATACCCGCGGACCCAGCCGCTGGTTCTGCGCCTGCCCCGCCGGAGGATCCGATTGCGCCGCTTCCGCCCCTTACTTTATTCAAAACGGCTAAGGACACCGCTGCCTTGCCGCCGGAGGACCCGGTGCCGGCCGCCGGCAGCGAAGATTTGGGGCTGGATCTGTGCGGTACCATTGCTGGCAGTCCCCGCATTGCTCAGG
>JAKJEP010000364.1 GCA_022705365.1 Planctomycetota bacterium
CCGGCGATTTTCGGGCAGGCGGGGATCGAAATTATTCCCTTGAATTTTGAACACAACGGCATGTTCAAGCATGATCCCAATCCGCTGGTGGAGGCGAATCTGACCGATGTCAAACGGGCGGTGATTGACCATCAGGCGGATATGGGTGTCTGCTTTGACGGGGACGCCGACCGGCTGATTATCGTGGATGAAAACGGCAGAACCATCGGCTGCGATATCATTACGGCTCTGCTGGCCGGGTATTTTCTGCAGAAAAATCCCAAATCGACGGTGGTGTATGACCTGCGTTCCAGTTGGGTGGTGAAGGAAGAAGTCCTGGCGAAGGGCGGCCAGCCCCGGCGGGAGCGGGTGGGACATGCCTTTATGAAAAAGGCTTTGAAGGACAGCAAGGGGGTTTTCGGCGGGGAGCTGAGCGGGCATTTTTATTATCGTGATAATTTCTTTGCCGACAGCGGCCTGATTACCTTGGTGCACATGATAAACGTTTTGTCTGCCGCCGCGAAACCTATCAGTGAGCTGGTCAAGCCCCTGCAGCGGTATTCCGCCAGCGGGGAAAAGAATTTCGAGGTGGAGGACAAGAAGGCCATGATGGAGCAACTGGCCCGGAAATATCATGACGCGGAAATCGACTACCTGGACGGGGTTACCGTCCAATACAAGGATTGGTGGTTCAATTGCCGGCCCAGCAACACCGAGCCGCTGCTGCGGCTGAACGTCGAGGCCAAAAGCCAGGAACTGCTGGCCCGCCAAATGAGCGAATTACAAGGGGTGCTTGGGGACCCGGTGGCGCACTGATACCCGGTTTGATCTTATAGTTTTCCCTGCATGTATATCCGGAAAAGCGGGGACGAGGAGCAGTTGTTCACATGAAAAAAGCAGAAAAACCGGTTATTGAAATTATCCTGAGCAAATCCCAGATCGAGTTACTTTTATCCATCGATGTTCTGGATTTGGATTATGAGGAAAAACTCAAGCTGCCGATTCGGAAGGGGGATAAAAATATCATCAATCTGGAACCCTATGAACTGGAAGATCTTTGCGGGACGGTGGCTTTTATGGGTAATCACGAAAAAGATCAAAAAATGGTGCGAAAATATGATCGACTGTTTGAGTATCTGAATGATTACCTGGAAGATTATTATCGGAAACATGAGGATGAATAGGAGTCTGTAAGTAAAGGTATTAACAATGTCATTCAAAAATAAGGTTGCCATTGTTACCGGGGGCGGTCAGGGAATCGGGTTGGCCCTATGTGAGCGGTTTCTTAAACAGAAAGCGACCGTAGTGATTGCTGAGGTTGATTCGAAATCCGGAAGCCTGGCAGAGAAATATTTATCCGCCCAAGGGAATGTCCAATTCATCGAAACCAATATCGCCAGAGAAAAATCCGTTCAATCTCTGGTCGAGCAAACGGTAAAACGATATGGCAGGATAGACTTTCTGGTCAATAATGCTGCGATTTCCTGTAATAAGGCGATTTTTGCCATTACTTTTGCGGAGTGGAAAAAAGTCATAGCGGTTAATCTGTCAGGAGCCTTTCTCTGCTCGAAATATTGTGCTGACTATTTAAAAAAGAGTCAGGGTGCTATCGTAAATATTGCTTCGACCAGGGCCATGATGTCAGAAGCCAACACCGAGGCTTATTCGGCTTCCAAAGCTGGGATCGCAGGATTGACCCATGCCTTAGCCATCAGTTTGGGGCCGGAGGTACGAGTGAATTGTATCAGTCCCGGCTGGATCGACACCAACCAGTATTTACACACACCGAACCCTGCTTTAGCCCCTATGAGGGAGGCTGACCACAGCCAGCATCCTGCCGGCAGGGTGGGACTGCCAGGTGATATTGCCGAAATGGTGATCTATCTCTGTAGTGAGAAAAGTGGATTTATTACCGGGCAAAATTTTGTAATCGATGGAGGTATGACCAAAAAGATGATTTATGGGTAAATCCATTATTCCAACCGGGGTACTGCTGGGGTACAGCAGGTCTATGAATACATTTTGGATTACGTTTCGATTTGACGTAAGTCATTGTAAAATAAAGAGGCGGCAGAGGGATTCGAACCCTCGGATAACGGATTTGCAATCCAAAAGAGCGTTTGTAAGTAATTGATGTGAAATGGTTTATAGTTGCGAAATAAAGACTTATGATGCCGACCGAAGGGCAACCGAAGGCCAATAGTAGGCCGAAAGTGCAGGTCTATTGCAAATTTCATTGCAACTTCGGAGGCTCGGACTAATTCGTTTTTTTCATCGATCACTTGGTTTTCAAGTCCCATCTCGGGAAATCCTAGGCGGCCGTGCGAACACACCCCCCGGCACCGTGTAGGTAGGCCGATCTGAGCGGCGTTGTACAGGCCGATCTGTACGTGAAAATTCGTGTCAGCCTGACTCCCTGCCCGGGAAAAATATTACATATATGTTGGCGGAAAATAACTGCGTGCATTCCTTCTGCCGCTACGGCTCCAGCCAGTTCCCATAAGTGGGAAGCTGATTGAACTGGTCCTGCAGTTCGATTTGATCGGCCTGGGTGTCATAGACCTGATCGGTGGCTTGTAGATACTGAACCTATAAATTAACCGTTATACTGCGCTCCTCCTCAGAGAATATGGCTTGTGATAAAATAGAATATTTGGTGATACATCTGCCCCACCCCACAGGCAAAGTTATGCAAAAAGTAACATAAATGGAAGGTTCGACTCCAATAAAGTTGTTGAATTTAAGATAGTTTACGGGCTAAAGCTGTGAAAAAGATGGATTTATTGCGTTGTAGGCACCAGCATCTATGTGCCATAAGTGGGCGGCACCACAAAGGATACCGCCCCATGCTGTATGCCGCAATCGAGTCGCTCGAGTCACTTCCCAGCGTTGCTCTATTCTCCCCCATAGCAATGACATTAGACCTACACATGCTGTTGCCTTAAAGCGCTAAGTCCAAAATACTTATGTATTATTTTGCTGTAAAGTTACCAACTTTTTCGGATGAGAACCAAATGGAAAGAATCATTCTCTCTTCGACCAAAATAGAGAAGTCGTTAGGATTAACAGATTCATGAAACCACTTATTGACAAATAATTCGATTCTTTTGATAAATCTCTTCCAAGTAATACCAAAGAGCTGTTTTAGTCCCATCAGCTCGAATAATCCAATGTCCTACCATGTTTTCGTTTTTAGGACGATCTTCATATTTTTTTATAACTACATCACAATATAAATCCCAAATGCAGACATATTGAACACCAAAGTCTAATGATATCTTGAGCTTCTCTTTGATAATACGCATGCGTTTCTCTTCTCCGCCATAGCTTTCCGGCCATCCGAATTCACCAAGATAAATATTGTCCGCACCAAAGGTTTCACTATCAGGAGCTTTATCGCGAAGATATTCCAGTGCATTTTGAAATATATCAGGACTTTCGCCAATTATGTCATACGATGAATAAGAGTAGAGATCACAATGTGTATGCGGTAATACATCATTGGCAACCGATGAAATTCCTTTCATCGATCGGAGAATACGATTCAATTCCGCTGCATGGTAAACCTCAACTCCAGTACCACCCAACTCCTTACGAGCTTGCTCCACTCCATCTTGTCGTGCGTTTAACCAATCGATCATGCCTTGAATCGCGGTTGGAGTGGCTTTTTTGTCTTCATCCGGATAAGGAGCCAGCACCCAATCGCCCTCCCAATTTTGGAATATAAACCGTTTTC
>JAKJEP010000365.1 GCA_022705365.1 Planctomycetota bacterium
GGAGCTGCGGGGGGGGCGATGCTTTGGGTCAGTTTTTTCAATTCGCCCAGGGTGCCCTGGAGTTTTTTGATCTGGGCGGCATAGTCTTCCACTTTTTTAGCCTGTTCCTGTACCTGGGCCTTCAACTGGTCGATGAGGGTCTGGGCTTCATTGGCTTTGGCCAGGGCGGCGTCTTTTTCCTGCACGGCGGCTGCCAGTTGCCCTTTGGCGTCGGCGGCCTCTTTGGTCAGGCTGGCAACGGAGGAGTCCATTTCGGTTATTTTGGCCTTACAGGTATCGGCCTCTTTCTGGAGGGAATCGCGGGCCTGGAGCATGGTTTCCAGTTCGGTTTTGGTGTTCTTCAGGGTATCGGTGATTTTGGCCACTTCCGCGGTCAAGGTGTTCCGTTCCGCCTCCACCTGGGCCAGGGTTTCTTTGGTTTTTTGCAGTTCGGCTTTCTGGGCCTTGTTTTCACAGCCGGGGGTTGCAATCAGGAGAAAGCCGGCCAAAGCGATTGGCAAGAGGCAGGATAAACTATGTTTCCGCATGGTGCGATCCTTTCTTAAGTTATTATTGATATGCAGTTTAAGATCGATCTGCCACTGTTATGCGGAAATTTTATGCTGGCGGGGGGGTGATGTCAAGAGGAATCGGGTTTTGGGTCTGGTTTTGGGTCGGGGTTGAGGTCGCTGGGAGGGAGATGTTTGCCTACTTGAAATATTGGTTACAGATTACCAGGGAACGTGTGCGGGAAGGAGAGAAATTTGGTTTTGGGAGTGGTTTTTTCCGCCCGCGGCCGTTTTGTATTTTATATTTAAGTATGCCCGGAATACGGGAGATTGCGAATCGGCGACCCAGCGGATGGTGAGCGATTTGCAGGATTTACCAGCAGGTAGCCAGGTGCTATTATGATTAAGTTTCGCTGCCATAATTGTCATAAGAAGATCGGGGTTCAGGAAGATTTTATCGGGAAACAGGTGTGGTGCCCCCGCTGTTCCGTACCGACGACGGTGCCGCAGCCCAATCCGGCCAATACCCAGTCAGGCAATCCGAATGAGAAGACGATCTATTCGGTATTTGTCTGTCATGGTTTATCGAAAGAAGCGTAAGAAGCGTAAGAAGCGTAAGAAGCATAAGAAACATAAAATAAGTTCCACAAGATCCGGAAAGGTAGAAATTTGAATGCGACACTCCCGACATTTCTGTAAGGGGGGCGTGTCCGTATTGGCTATATTTTTTGTAGTCTTATTTTCCGTGTTGGCCGTTTCCTTTGCCTCGATGAGCAACCTGAATGTCCAGATGTCCCGCAACCACCGGGACATAGTGGCGGCCCAGGCGGCGGCGGAATCGGGGCTTTCGTTTATGAACGCCCTGGTGAAGAAGTACATTCTGTATGGGGCGGAGAAAACGTTTCAGAATGTGGTTTCAGATGACGAGGCGGCCGACACGTTTTATGCGATAAGTGATTTTTATATGATGAGCTGGATTTTTCGGGCCTGCTGGGCAGCGGCAGTGTGGGGGATGTAACCACCTTCAGCGAAAACGGCCAGACGGGCAAAGAGTTTTTTGTACCGGCCATTTATTTTTCCCCCGGCAATTCGGCGTATTTTACGCTGAAGGTCCGGCAGTATGATGCCGATCCGTTAACGGTGCAGATCCTCAGCGAGGGGCGGATGGCGGAGATCAAGCGGGTGGTTGCCATCAATTATCAGATCAAAAAGGATACCAGCATCCTGAATTTTTCCGTCGCCAGTAAAAGCCCGATTGAGATTACCGATAATTCGACCATCGGGCTGGGGATTTATACGGACTGGGGGGATCCCAGTATCGTCTCTCCGATTACGCTGGCGGGGATTTCCACTATTGAGGGGGATATCAATACGGTATTAAGTCCGGACGATTTTGCGGCGGCCGGATATACCCTGGAAGAAATGGTTTCAGGGACCTACGAGGAGTTGAATTATAATCAGCCGGAGGTGGATTTGCCGACGTCGGAAGATTTTGATACCTCGTCGTATGCCAAGGAAGTTTCGGTGCTCTCCGCGGGGGGTACCACCAAAACCAAGGAATATTATCCCCATGCTCCGGGCAGTTATACGATGCCGGTTTTGGGCAGTACGGAATTGAATCGAACGGTCTATGAAAATATGGTAATTGCCGATAAGCGGGCCATATCCGGCGATGCGCTATTTCGCAATTGTACGTTTTCGGGGATCTTCTATGTTGGTACATCAAGCGGTATCGGAACCAATAATGTCCGGTTTGAAAACTGTACGTTCAACGGGCCGATCATTACGGGGGTACCGCCGAAGTTCGGGGTGGAAGAGTGGAAGAAGAATTGTTTGTATTTTACCGGCAATACCGTTTTTAATAATAGTGTTCTGTCGGAAACGACCATTCTGGCACCGAATTACAACGTGGATATCGGCAACGCTACGGGCGACAGTGCCATAACGGGGATAATTTTAGGCGGGGTGGTGGATGTTCGGGGCGATGCAACTATCGATGGGACGATAGTTTCGATGGCGGATCCGCTGGAGTTGGGGACTATGGCGGGCCTGCTGGATACCAGTATCGGTATTTCGGATGTCGGCGGGCATACCGTTGATATCAATCCGTCTCCTGAAAATCTACTTCCGATCGGCATGGCCTCAAAGATCATCTTTGTTCGTGACAGCAATTCGTATGTAGAATTTTGATTGGTTTTTTGTTTGCAATATGAGACTCCTGTCGGTTGGCAGCCATATGGGAGAAAGAGGCTATGGCTGTCGGTATATTTTGTCAAAAAAATGGTGGTCCTTCCCTTTTTTCTGGAAAAGAGGAAAAACGTTTATAAAAGTAGGTTATAGGACGTTTTGGTTGCAAAAAAACTGCCTGTTATGTTAATTACACCTGGAAAGGAGTCTTGTTATGAAAAGCATACTATTCCTCGTGCTGGTGATGGTATTGGTATGGGGTTTGAGTGGATCGGCTGCCCAGTATCAGGTTATTGATCTGGGCGAGCAGGGATCGTTTTGGGGGGAATTGTGGCGTCCGCTGCACCTAAACGACCAGGGGGTGGTGTGCGGAACAGCCCCCTCGGAGACCAACCAGTGGGTTGCGTTTAGCTGGAGACAGGGCGGCGGTTTTTCGTATGTCCCGGCTGACAGCGGGTGGGCGGGCTGGTCTTCGGGGATCAATAATTCCGGCGTGGTCGCTGGGACGATGGAACAGCTGGGTGTCTATCTTGACAGAGCCTTTTCCTGGACGGCAAACGACCCCATTTATTTGAAACCCTATTCGTTCAAAATGAAAAGTGCCTCTGCCATGGGAATCAATGAAGCGGGAGTGATTGCGGGATATGCCGAAGAACCCATGACGACAAATTCTGCCATAGCCGTTGTATGGACAGATCCAGATAATACACAGGTTTTGCCAACACCAATACCCAGATTATATTTAAGTGATACCTTTAACCTGGTCACGGCCATCAATAATAAGAATCAGGTGGTCGGTTATTCCGGCAGCGGAGATACCAGAAGGGGATTTATCTGGACTATGGGAGATACTGCAGCGCAGGAATTGGGATTGCTGGCAGGTACGGTCAGCACGGTACCCACCGGGATCAATGATGCGGCGGTGGTCGTGGGGTACTCGGTGGATGCCGGCTATCATGAGATGGCGTTTATCTGGCAAAACGAGACGATTGCAGCGCTGCCGATGATTGGG
>JAKJEP010000366.1 GCA_022705365.1 Planctomycetota bacterium
TCATCACCGAAGAAAACCGCCAGGCCGTCCTCGACCCGCTGCCCGTCAGCAAGATCTGGGGCGTCGGCAAAGTCACCGCCGGGGCCTTGGAATCGCAGGGCATCCGCCTGATCCGGGATTTGCGGACCACCCCGCTGCCGCAATTGCAGGCCCTCGTCGGCAATGCCGCCCCGGATCTGCTGGACCTGGCCCGCGGAATCGACGACCGCCCCGTCGAAACCGAATCCCAGGCCAAAAGCCTCTCCAGCGAAACCACCTTCCCCGAGGACCTACGCGATCCTGCGGCCCTGCTGCCCGTCCTGTTGGCCCAGGTGGAGGAAGTCGCCCAGCGGCTGCGCCGCAAAAACCTGCTGGCCGGCTCCATCACCCTGAAATTCCGCTGCGCCGACTTCCGCCTCATCACCCGCGGCAAAACGCTCCCTGCTCCTACCGCCACCACCCAAACCTTATGGCAATACGCCAAAGAACTCTTCCAAGCCTGGCACCGCCAGTCTGCCGTCCCCCTCCGCCTGATCGGCTTCGGCGCCGCCGGCCTCACCGACAAAAACAAAGGCCAGCTCCTCCTCTTCTCCGATCCCGACGAAGAAAAGCAGGCCAAACTCGACCAGACCATCGACGCCATCCAAAAACACTTCGGCCCCGACTCCCTCCGTCGCGGCGGCATATAATGGTAACGGAACCGCCAAAAGTCGATATGGACATACGAAAATGGCTCTGGCTCCTCAATAACCAGGGGTCGAAGAACTTTTGACGCTTGCGTCTATCTTAGCCGGATAGGGTGTGCAACTGGTTGCACACGCGGTCTTACGATTCGTTCTCATATTCCCTTCCACCTTCCCAATGGCATTCCTGCCACGTTTATCATTTCCCCGCCGCCGGGTGGCACCTCCCTGCCGCAGGCAGGGAGGTGTTCTTTCATTATGCCACGGCCATGTGGCCATGTCTGTCATTTCGAGCCTGTCGAGACACGTAGCGAAACGCAGAGCCCGGAACGGAAATCTATTAAAATCCTTATCGCCGTAGTCGGGTAGGGTATGCTCTGCATACCATTTTATTATATCCAGGTGATCGGCAACTCGTTTGTCGATGCGGTTCCTCTATCTGCCATTTCATCATGGCTTCCTCCCTCTGTCTATTGGTATTCCCATCGCCAGTTCCGGAGTTGCTCTTCGTTCAGGTCGCAGCTATTTCCTTTTTCTCCAACCCATCCAGCAGGTCTCGTACCATTTTAATTTCGCGAGACATTCCCTTTTGCTTGAATAGGGACAATGCCTCTTGCCACCATTTTCTCGCCCCTTCCAGATCCTCCTTCGTTTGACAAATCACCCCGAGTATCCAGTAGGTATAAGCCATTTTCACCGATAATCCCAGCTTTATATAAATCTCCAATGCTTTACGAAACATGGCATCCGCTTCGGCCAGGTCCTTTTTAATTTGATAAATCACTCCGAGAAATCCGTACTGACCGGCTATATCCATCGGTCGCTCCAGCTTCTCATAAAGTTCCAGCGATTTTTGATGCATCTTTTCGGCTTCATCCAGATTCCCCTCTATTTGATAAATTACTCCAAGATGGCCGTACTGATTGGCTACCCCTTTCAGTCGCCCCAGTTTCTGATTGATTTCCAGCGCGTGGCGGTGCATTTTTTCTGCCTCAGCCGGATACCCCCTCTTTCGATAAATCTCACCAAGATAACTACATACCTGAACCACTCCCCCCAGCAGCCCCAGCTTATGATGGGTCTTCAGTGCTTTTCGAAATATCTTTTCCGCCCGGGACAGATAATCCCACCTTCGATACATCTCCGCTCGATACCAGTACGCACTGGCGATTCCCTCCAGCCGTCCCAGCCTCTTTTCCGTTTCCAGCCATCTGCCAAGCATCTTCTTGGCCTCAGCCAGTTCCTTCTTCACATAAAAGATATACATGAGATTCGAGTAACTGCTGGCCATCCCCTCCAGCCATCCCAGTTTTTCACTGAGCGTCAGCTCTTTTTGAAACTTCTTTTCCGCCTCAGCCATTTCCCCTCGACCTTGATACATCCCTCCGATATGCCCATAAGCGGCCGCCTGCCACTCCTGGGTATTGGTCTTTTCCCCTAATTCCAGAATTCGCTCATAGCACCCCTGCGCCTGGGTCTGTTCACCTCTGTACTCGTGTATATGGCCGCGATAACCAAGTGCAAAGACGTCCTCCGGTTTCAGCGCAAGAATTTCCTCGAAAGCCTGAATAGCCGCCTCATTATCCCCGCGCATATAGGCCACGGCGGCAATCTCTTTATTCCGATCGACCAGATCATCCCCATGTTCATCCCTGTCTTGTATCAGCAGCGCCTGCAGGCCGGCCATATCCCCGCTTTTTCGTAAATTTTCCCAAACCTGCTCCGCCTCCTGCCTTTCTCCTCTTGCCATTGCCTCCCGCATACGTTCGATCCCCGCCGCCGCCTTCTCCTCCGCCAGTTCAATCTGTAACACCGGCTTTCCAGTTTTTTTTCTGGCCCGGCCATATCGTTCCAAGAATTTTTCCACGTCCATTCCCGGCTTCAGTTGGATTGGTGTGATTTTCGGCTCGGAAAACCTTTTCCACCACAACCAGAACGCCAATCCAAAAAATACCAACCCGCCCGCTATGCTTAACCATGGCTTCCACCAAAATGCGGAGTCCCATTCCGCCAGCACCACAAGTAAGGAAAAAGTCAGAAAAAATCCAAACACCCCGCCCTCTAGCCCAAAGACAATTACCAGCAGCACTTTCTTATATCCGTACAGTTTTTTGGGCCCCAACAGTCCATAACAGGGTAAAATAAGCCACCCGATCAATACCAATATCCATACCATATTCCATATCCCCCTCATCTGTGAGCTTGTTTCGGCTATCATCTCATTTTCCCTTATGATTTATATTCAAGCAAAGGATCGAGGCTTTTAATACCTTTTGCTTCATGATAGGATTGCCCATAGGTATGAATTTTTACCATCATCATAATGCAACCGCTCCGTCTCCCCCACAATGTAATACCCCCGTCCCCGACTGTCAATCATATCCTCTCTATCAAATCCATCCACCGCCTTACTCGCCCCTGATGAAGTGACCATCGGTAACGTCATATTCCCTTTGCGCCCGCGTCGGATTGGTGCAGGCAATGCCTGCCCTTTGGCCCCACGGGGGGAAACCGGTCCCGATTATGTATCGGGGTGCTCTCCGAGCCGGGCTATATCTGGACAGGGTAGCTCACAACATGAGCGTCGATAGGGTAAAATGATCGCGGCGGAATGGTGCAGGCTCTTGCCTGCTGAGGCGGTGTGGCCTGCCGTCTTCCTCTTTCCCAACTTTTTATGCTGTTAATCTAGGCAATTTCCCCTATTCCCATTTTTCACTGATAACTGACAACTATCAAAACTACACGTGTAAACATCATTCACTTTTTACTATGTTTTGCTATACTTTTACAATGTTTTACCCATGTTTTATATCACTTTTTTCATCTTTTACTATACTTTATTCAACATTTACCAACTCAACCTAACCGTTACAAATTACCAAAATTCTTACCCATCTTCCCAAAAATCTTACCCAACCGTTACATCCGTTATAATCCCTACTTTATTATCGGACCATCACTTTCTACGCA
>JAKJEP010000367.1 GCA_022705365.1 Planctomycetota bacterium
CGTTCTCGTCGCTATCTGTCCTCAACATATATTCTTATATGCCTGCGGAAGATAGCTCCTGCGGCCTCGAAGGCGGACAAAAATTTGCGCTGAAAACAGACGGTCGAAGCCGGTGAACCGAAAAATGGTACATACGACATTCTGAACCATGGAGTTATCACTATATTAGTCAAAATCCAGCGAGAAATGCGGGCTAAGTGGTCGGGCGGCGGTTTTACCGGCTCATCAGCCAGTGTTCCGCCAGGCGGGCGACATCCGCCAGGTCCACATCCCCGTCGCCGTCGGTATCTCCCGGCAGGGGGGCCACCTCGATAGAGACCATCGTGGTCGAGTCCGCAATCGCCTCGGCATAGTTCGTCGGGACCGGCGCCTGGGCCTCGTTAATCAGCAGCATATTTGCCCCATAGGGAACACCATATTCCAGGGCGCCGTTGGGAAGGTCCGCCAGGTCTACGATCTCTTCGTTTTTGCTGAAATAGGTGTTATTACATCCTTCCGCCTGAAGAACCCACACGCCTTTTTGTTCGAGCGGATCCATTTGTACAATCAGAAACTGCGCCATGCTCCAGCCGCGGGCCTGGCCCTCCAGATCCGACCCGAATACGGAATAATCGTGGCTGAACTTCATCCGAAAGGTTTCCGGGGGAATCGGGCCGCTGCCTTCCGGGCCATAGAGGGTAAATACGAAACTGTAAAAGGATGACACCTTGCTGATCCCAAAGACCGGCGAGTCGGGCCATTCCACATCGAAACGGGCCGTATTGCGCACCTGCCGGATGCCGGCAGCGCCGGCGGCCTGGGCCAGAACCTGGCAGGAGAACTGCTCCGGATATTTCTGGTCAAGCGAAAGAAAAATCGGATCCGTGCCGCTGGAGTTGAAATTGGTTTGGTGCATGATTTCATAGAACTCTTCCGGATTTTCCTCCGCGCATTGATAGGCGATAAAGTTCGGTTCGGCATAAAACTGCTGCTGATTCAGATCATAGAGGACCCCATAGGCAAGGAGCTGGGCGAAGCCGGATTCCGGTGTCACGCCGTTATATGACTGGGTGGGGCCGTTCACCCAATAGGCTGCATCGGACCGCCAGGAAAAATAATCGGGGGATCCGATCTGACTTTTCTCGATGGTTATCTTGACCAGGTTGTCCGCCACCTGAACTGTTCCTGATCCGCCGCCGCCCATCGCGCCGACCACATCCACAAAACCGCCTGCCCAGTTGGGATTATTGGAGACGACCACCCGGACATTGAAATCATTGCCGACCCAGCTCTGCCCGGTATTGGGATTGTTATCTGCATCGACCAGCCAGATGTAGGTCATGCCGGTATCCGGCTCGGTAAAATCCGCCGGGTCCGGGACATTGCCGCGCAGCTCCAACACAAAGGTCAGGGAGCTGCCGTCCTTCTCCACCCAGGCGGAGGTGATATCCACAAAGGCTTCCACTTCCGGCTGGACCAGATCGCTGAGTTGGCCGATGATTTCGCCGCCGAACGAGGCCGCCGAACCAAACAGCACCCAAGCCGCCAATACACCCAAAAAGATTACCTGTTTCATACCTTTCCTTCCTTTCTTTTGAGCCATTTCTTCCATAAAGGGATACGAATACTAATTTTGCGCAAATTCTCTGCTTTGCGGAGGCATTCTCGATGAATCTGGCTGCTAATTTGAATACTATAATATAATCGAAATCCGCCGTTTTTGCAAGAAAAATCTTCCGGTCTGTCCCCGGCCGGCGGCGGGGTGATTTGCTGAAAAAATTACTCCAGATAGCCCTCGATCAGGACATCGTCGTCAAAAGACCGAATCTGTACGTCGGCCAGTGTTACCAGGCTGCCGGAAAGATTCATCTCCGGCAGGCCGGGTTGGTCGCCGATCATGACGGGGGCAATATAGGTCATGATTTGATCGGCCAGTTTCTCCCGCAGGAAGCCGCGGTGAACGGTGGGGCCGCCTTCAACCAGGAGCTCGGTGATCCCGCGCCGGCCCAGGTCGTCCAGCACCGCCGGCAGGCTTATGCGTCCCTCTTTTTCCGGCGTTTCCATCACCTCGCAGCCCTGCTCGACCAGTGCCCAGACCTTGTCCCGCTGCTGGTGGACCTCGGAAATCAGGGCATAGATGATGACCGGCTGCCGTCGGGCGGTCTGCACCAGTTGGCTGGCAGGCGGAATCCGTAGATGGCTGTCGAGGATGGCCCGGACCGGCTGGGCCTGGGTGCGGGGCAGGCGCACGTTCAGCATCGGATCATCCTCCAGAACGGTGCCGATGCCCACCAGGACCGCCCCGCATCGGCTGCGGATTTGGTGGACATGGGCCCGTGATTTTTCGCCGGTGAGCCAGCGGCGGGGGGAGCCGGCGGGCCAGGCAAGTTTGCCGTCGATGCTTTCCGCCCATTTCAGGATGACCTGCGGGCGGCCGGTTTTCTGGTGTTTGAAGAAGCCGGCGTTGAGAAGCCGGGCCTGGTGTTCACAGCAGCCAGTGATTACCCGGACACCCTGCTGGCGAAGCAGGTCAGCGCCTTTGCCGGCCACCAGGGCGCAGTCATCCAGGGTGGCGATTTCCACCGCTGCGATGCGGGCCTTTAGGATGGCCTCGGTGCAGGGCGGGGTTTTTCCGTAGTGGCAGCAGGGTTCGAGGGTGACGAAGAGGGTGGAGCCGGCCGGGTCGTAACCATTTTTCAGGCAGTCGGTTATGGCGTTCACTTCCGCATGGGCCTGGCCGAATTTTTTATGCCAGCCCTTGCCGATCACCCTGCCGTCTTTGACGAGGACCGCTCCGACCAGCGGATTGGGGGCGACGTGGCCGGCGCCTTTCCGGGCCAGCCGCAGGGCCTGCTGCATGAATTTATCTCGTTCCTTGTCTGTCATGATACGTTTTCTTTTTGCCCCTGGATTGTATTGGCTTGCGGGGGCTTTTCAATTAAAATTAGCTCTACCGTTATCTGGAAACCGGTTGATTAGAAAGGAATTACGATGAAGACGCGGCCCTATAAAGCGGGATGGAGAGTTTGGGGATTGGTGCTGGGGGTGTTGTGGTGTTCCGGCGGGCCGGTGGGGGGGGCGGTGTATTATGTGTCCGGCGGCGGGGCGGATGAGCGGGATGGGCTGTCGGAGGCGGCGGCCTGGCTGACTTTGGAGCGGGTAAATGGGCAGGAGCTGAAGGCGGGGGATACGGTTTTGTTTCGGTGCGGGGATGTGTGGCGGGGGCAGTTGCTGCCGCGCAGCGGGGATGAGACGGGATATGTGACCTATGGGTCGTATGGGACGGGAGCAAAGCCGCTGCTGCTGGGGTCGGTCAGCCGGAATGAAGAGGCGGACTGGCAGCCGGAGCAGGAGAATCTCTGGGCGACGGCAGGGGGGATCCGGCAGGATGTGGGGAATATTATATGGAACGAGGGGGAGGCGGTGGGCGTGAAAAAATGGGGGCGTGAGGAATTGAAGCAGGAGGGAGATTACTGGTACGACGGGGCGGAGGGCCGAGTATGGATGTATCTGCGGGAGAATCCGGCGAAGCGCTACCGGAGCATCGAGCTGGCGCTGTGCCGGCATATCATCGATCAGGGCGGCAAGTGTTATGCGGCGTATGACGGATTGGCGCTGCGGTATGGGGCGGCGCACGGGATC
>JAKJEP010000368.1 GCA_022705365.1 Planctomycetota bacterium
ACAGACGGGAAATTTTCTGTTTACAAGATGGTAGATCCTTCGTTTCATAACTGGATGGGGTTGTCGCTAACTATGAGAAATCAGCAGATTTCCGATTTTCCTCTTTGCAATAAAAGTTTTAATCTCTCCTACTGTGGCCATGACTTATAAGGTGTAAGTATGATAAAGGCAATTTTGGCGCGAATGCAGCAAAAACACCGGACGATCCGTTATCCCGCCGCGGAGCCGATCCTCCCGGATCGCTATATGGGAAGACCGGCCATCGATTCCGCTAAATGCAACCCATCGTGCCGGCAATGTTTGGAAGTGTGCCCCACCGATGCCATAGCAATAACAGAAGCCGGTTTGCAGATCGATTTGGGGCGGTGCCTGTTTTGCGGTCGTTGCCAGCAGCTTTGCCCCCATCATGCGATTGAGTTTACCCGCGAATATCGGATGGCCACCCGAAAAAAAGAAGACCTGGTAGTTGCCGATAAAACCGCCCGGCTGGGTGAACTGCTGGATCAGGAAACCCACCGTCTGTTTGGCCGGTCGCTAAAACTTCGCCAAGTCTCAGCCGGAGGCTGCAATGCCTGTGAAGCAGACACTAATGTGTTAAGTACCATTGTTTTTGACTTAAGCCGGTTTGGGATTCAATTTGTTGCTTCCCCTCGCCATGCCGACGGCCTGCTCATCACCGGGGCGGTGACGGAAAAAATGAGGGGGGCGATTTTAGATAGTTATGCAGCGGTGGCGGAGCCGAAAATGGTGATTGCGGTAGGGGCCTGCGCGATTTCGGGGGGGCCTTACATCGATCACCCTGAGGTGCACAATGGAGCTAACTCTATTGTGCCAGTGGATTTATATATACCCGGCTGTCCGCCTCACCCGATGACCATCCTGGATGGACTGCTGCGCTATTTGGGGAAATTGAAAAAATGATTATGAGCATATGCTCATAATCATTGATTTTTTACCTATAAAAAGCAATGGGGAATAAGGATTTTGCCTACAGTATCCCTGGTGGGGGATTTATAAACCCTGCGTCTTTTAGCTTGACGAATCCGGGTGTTTTCCTGTACAATATAATCAAGTTGGAAAATATAGAGATTTGTCAGGCCTTCCCGCTTAGCCGGCTCGCAGGGTTGCGAGAACCTGCGGGGGATGGGTGTAAACAACCGCATGCCGCTGAACGTAACCGTAGTTATGGTGATTTAGTGTTTTTCATCCCCGCAACGCATGAAAAGCAAAGCAATCGCGGCAGAGGGAAGCCGCCAGGCTTGATGATGTAACTAGCTATAAAATAACAAGATATAGCGTATATGGGCAGATGTGATTCTGCTGTGACAGGAGCCTTTTATGGCAAGAAAACGGAAAAAACTGGGCGACATTTTACTCGCCTGGGGTCTCCTGGACAAAGCGCAGCTTGAAAAAGCGGTGGCGCAAGCACAGAAAACCAACCATCGGCTGGGCGAAGCGCTGGTGGAAATGGGGCTGGTCAATGAAGAGCAGGTTACCAAGGCGATGGCTACCCAGTTTGACCTGGAATATGTGGACCTCGACCACCATGTTATCGATTTGGCGGCTCTGGAGCTGATACCGGATGAATTAATCCGCCGCCATCTGGTGCTGCCGATCGGACGGGAAAACGGGCGTTTAAAGATTATCATCCATGATCCTCTGGATCTGGATACGATGGATCTGCTGCGTTTTCGGCTGAATTCCGAGCTGGAATGTGCCCTGGCTTCCAAGAGCAAAATCAAGCGGTATATCGATACTTTCATGGATAAGATTGGTTCCTCGCTGGATGCCACCGTGGGTGAGCTACATAGTTCGATTGATGCTTCGATCGATGTGGAATCCATCGCCAATAGTGATATGGATGATGAGACAGCACCGGTGGTCAGGCTGATCAACAAGATTATCGACGAAGCCTGTAAATTACGGGCCTCCGATATCCATATTGAACCGATGACGGACCGGGTACGGGTGCGGTATCGGATCGATGGGGTGTGCGTGCAGCGGGACAATATTCCCAAACAATTGCAATCCGTTGTTTTAACGAGACTTAAGATTCTCTCGGGGATGGATATCGCGGAAAAGCGGGTTCCGCAGGATGGCCGTATCAAAAAGAATGTGGCCGGCAGTGACATCGATTTCCGGGTCAGTGCCCTGCCGGGATATCACGGGGAAAGCGTGGTATTGCGTATTTTGCGTCCGGATTCGGTGCGTATTGGTGTTCGTGCTTTGGGTTTTTACGAGGATGATTATCAAAAATTTCAGCGGATCATCAAACGACCGAATGGTATCTTCCTGGTTACCGGGCCTACCGGATCTGGTAAAACCACCACTTTGTATGCGGCGCTGCAGGAATTGAACCGTCCGGATAAAAAGATCATCACGGCAGAGGACCCGGTCGAATATAATTTTACGGGGATGAATCAGTGCCAGGTGCAGATCGCCAGTGATATCGGCTTAACCTTCGTGGCCGCTCTGCGGGCGATGCTGCGTCAGGCGCCGAATATCATTCTGGTTGGTGAAATTCGTGATTTGGAAGTTGCTGATATCGCAATTCAGGCTGCTCTGACCGGACACCTGGTTTTTAGTACACTGCATACCAATGACGCCCCCAGCGCCATAACTCGTTTAATAGACATGGGTGTAAAGCCGTTTCTGGTTGCCAGTGCCATTCAGGCAGTGATGGCGCAGCGTCTGATCCGGGTGATTTGCAAAGAATGCAAGACGGTTGATTCCAGTCCGGATCCCAAGTGGCAAAAACTCCTAGGTTTCAAGGGGGAAGACCTGAACAAACCGTTTTATAAGGGAGCCGGCTGTAATCGCTGCCAGAATACCGGCTACCACGGACGTCTGGGAATTTTTGAACTGATGCTGATGAATTCGGAATTGCGTGATATGGCGTTCAACCGGGCGCCTACCAACAAGATACGACGAGTTGCCATCACCAGCGGGATGCGCACTCTGCTGGAAGATGGAAGAGGTAAAATTTTGGATGGCATAACCACGCTGGAAGAAGTGGTGCGAACGGCGCAGATAGAGGCATCGGCCATGGCATAGCCGATGGCAATACGTCTTTTTACGTTATTTTTTATACATTTTGGCAGGTATATTTATATGGCGAATACGATACATATTGACAGGGTTTTGGAAACGTGCATCAAACAAGGAGCGTCCGATATTCATCTGGTTACCGGTCGGCCGCCGGTTTTGCGTCTGCACGGCAGTTTGCGGAGCCTGGAGACCAAGGTTCTGGAAAGCAATGATACCCAGGCGCTGATGAAAAGCATCACGCCGGACCGCAATCAGCAGGAACTGCAGGAAGAAGGAACGACCGACTTCGGGTTTGCCTATGGGGACGCCGGACGGTTCCGGGTATCCGTTTTCCGGCAGAGAGGGGATTTGAGCCTGGTTTTGCGGTTGATCCCCAATGAACTGCTCACGTTTGAGAAGATCGGGCTGCCGAAAATCGTGGAAGCCCTTTGCCGCCGGCCCCAGGGGATGTTTCTGGTAACCGGCCCCACCGGTTCCGGCAAGACGACGACCCTGGCCAGTATGATTAATTTCATCAACGAACGTCTGGACCGCCACATTGTCACCGT
>JAKJEP010000369.1 GCA_022705365.1 Planctomycetota bacterium
TCATAACTCCCCGCCGACAGCCGATTTCTACATGGCAGGAAACGCCCTCTGCCGCAGGGACTGCCGGGCACGGAAGCAGCGGACGCGGGCCTGGAGAATGCCGCATCGCTGCCGGCGGGCGATGTCGGCGTAGCTCATCTGCTGGAAGCAGCGCATATCGATCAGGTCCCGCTGGTTTGGCTGCAAAGTACCCAGGGCGTGCCGCAGCGTATGGACGGCTTCCTGGCGCATCAGAAGCTGGAGGGCGTCCGGGCGGGGTACGATGGGTTCCAGCCGGCTCTCGCCCAGCTCGGAAATGGATACCGTGGCATGGGCATGCCGCCGGCGAAAATGCTGCTGGAGCTTGCTCCAGGCGACCCGGTAGAGCCAGGGCCAGAAGCTCTCCGCCCTTTCCAGCCGCTCGATCTGCCCCAGCATCGTCAGCAGCGTCTCCTGGGTCAGGTCCTCCGCCAGTTCCGGCCGCAGCGCGGTCCGCAGGAAAAACGCCATCATCCGCGGCTGGGCGGCCACCGCCAGCTTATTCACGCTGTACCGGCAGCCCCGCCGGGCCTCTTGTACCAGTTCGAAAAAATCACCATCCTGCTTTACCATACCGCCTCTCGTTTCCTTACCCAACTCTACCACAATTTCCCGCCCCCGGGTGTAAATAGTTTGTAAAATCCGACTTCCATGAGACCATTCTTTATCCACTTGTTTTCAAAACGGCCGAAATATTTCCTCCGGCTGAGCCAACGGTTCCTTATCATAGGGAATGATACTAGGTTTGATTAACAGCAGGATGGTAGAATCCGGTGCGTCTTTCTCCTGAGAATATTCCTGCAGAAAACCATCCGGCGCTGCGGCTAGAAGGATTTGGCCGGATTCCATCTCGGTTTCCAGAGCGACGGTCTGAGGCGTCGAATCATCTGTCCGAATCTCACTAGCCTCGAAAGACAAATTCACTCGATTCGTATCTTCCAGCACTATGGGCAATGCTTTTAAAAAAAATCCCGGTCTTTTTTCCCCTCCAGCAAAGCTTATTTCCGCTTCCTCACCGGAAAATACGGTGAAATGAGGGCCTTCCAAGAAACCACTTTTTTTGTGAGCTTTCGTCAACTGCGTCAAATGTTCCATATCCTGATCGGAAATAATAAGGTGCGGCGGATTTTCTTGGATTATTTCTTTCTCCTGCAAGAAATTTTGTACTTGTTTTTTATCGATAATAGACAGAACGCGGCATTCAAAGGAAACTTGCGGCCCATTGGCTATACCTCCTGTTGCACGTCTCTTTGCTGATGCCATTCGCGTCAGGGTATCCGCTCGTACATCGTCTGGAAGTGATACCGCCAATACATTCGGTTCATCGGGTTGGGCAGGAGTTTCGATTTCCATTTTGACCTCGGATTTCAAGCCGGGGAGAAGGCAGATATTGTTGAAATGAACGGCGGAATTGAATTCTTCGCGGGTCCGGCCGATAATGCCTGCCAGTTCTTCCGCCGGGAAATCAAAGCGAAGATATATTTCTCCCACTGTGTTGCCTTTCGGATAATACTCGAGATCAACCGGTGGGTGGGTATTGCCATTTTTGTCAACGGCACAAAAATGTTCAAGGTCCAGGCTGGGGATATACCCGCCCATTTTAATCGAAAAGGTACCGGGTATCTTCTGGCCGGAACCGGATATGGCGGAGATATGAAATCGCTGGATCGGAACATCACCGTATTTGCCTTTTTCCGGGAATAATCGTTTATAATCCAGCGGAATCGTTTCCATTGGCTGCCAGGGTCCCATGTGCCGGACCAGAATATACAAATTCACAAATTGCCGCTCCACCCCCAGGGCCGCCAGCCAGAGATCCGTTTTGCCCACTTGCCATCTCGATTTGGTTACCCGTCGCGTATCCCCTTCATAATAGTAGGTATAAATCCGGTCATCCGGATCAAATGGGGTAATCCGCAGGGCAATGACGGTACCCAGGCCATCGACCTCAGCCTCGTAAACGTTGGGCATCTGGATCTGCTCGCCGTTGGGGCTGAACCATTGCAATTTTCCGTCGGTCCAATGGGAAAAACCGACCAGTTCAACGGTGACACCGTTGGGCAACTGGGCTGTGGGATTTTGGGATGATTGCTTTAGCATTTCCTGCTGAGGCTGGTCCTGTTGTTGTCGGAGGATAGCTAGTAAACGCAGATCATTCTGACGACGGTCGAGTTGTTTTTGATAATTCTCCAATAATTTGCGATCCCATTTTACAGCAGGATGATTTTCTGATCTTTCTAGTAAAAGTTCTGAGATTTTTGTTTCAAGTTCAGCTATTTTCTCTTTTAACTGCCTGACTATCGGGTCTTGATCAAACTGGAAATTAAGATCGGATGCGTCGGCGGCATTGGGTTGGGCTTCGGTCAGGGGGCGGAGGAGTTCGGTCTTTGGTTCGGGGTCGATTCGATTCCAATGTTTTATATCTCTACCATCTTTCCGCTGATAGATATAACCCTTTAGGAAATTAATTTCCATTTCAACAATAGTTTCGTATTCCGCCAAAGCGACTTTGCCGTCCTGGTAGCGGGTTTCGTCGCGGTGGCCGTTGCTGTAGAGGACGACGATCCGGCCGTCCGGGAAAATCGCCATCTGTTCGTCATCGCCACCGGGATTATCGAAAAACCAGGTGCCCACCATCCCCAGGGGGAGGGCAGATTTACCTGCTTCATGATTATCAACTAATGAACTTGCGGTTTGATTTGAAAGGATGCTGTCGGATACTGTATGAATTTGGCGCATAGAATCCTGCGCTGATACATTACAAATCATGCAATCCACATTGTCGCAGAAAATGCCGTCATTTTCAGGGTCTATGAGTATTTGGTCCGTTCTATTTGGATCTATATGAAAAATAAGACTTTCTGCGAGACGTTCATCGATACTATTGTTGATTCTGAACTGGGCGATAGGTTCTCTATTTTTTTGTTCTTTGTTTAAAAGCAGGCATTGGTGAAAGCGAGCTCTATCCGCTGTAGTGCTAAAGAAACCATGACTATCGACCATAGCGTTATCATCCGGTGCGCCAACGAAGTGAACCAGGATGTTATTGGTAACCAGGTTGCCATGTTTATCGTAGATTATTCCTGCCACTTTTATGCGTGCAATCTGATCGGTTTGCGCATGTATAGATACTTCCTTGTGCTCACCTGCAGCAAGTATGACTTTTTCAAATACGGTTGGATATGAGTCCCAGAAATATACTTCGACAGTATAGGCCCCGCCCTCCAAGCCGGCGAAGCGAAAAATACCATCTTCTGAACTTTCGATGCGTTTAACTTCTCCATCATTTGGATCCAGTATGCGAACCCTGCAAACAGGAGGTACCTTTTCCTGCCGCACCATAAGTGAAACCTTAATATCAAGAGAAGCATTTTCAATGTTGGGATCTGGCACTATAGAGCTATCTGTGGCAGGATTGGCACCACGAACAGAGAATGGGGTGGTTCTCGTTACGGTTTGCGTTTTACTACCCAATCCCATCATCTTTAAATATTCAGCCATAGGATTTTGTTTGGGGGAAGATACGGCAGTAGTATTTGTTTGGGCTTCGGTCAGGGGGCGGAGGAG
>JAKJEP010000036.1:0-4456 GCA_022705365.1 Planctomycetota bacterium
CGCTGCCGGTGACATCCAAGACCATACTGCCCAGCCGATCCTGCTGCAGATGATGGAGGATGAAAACGTCTCGGTGCGGTTGGCAGCGGGCTACGCCCTGGAAAAACTCGGCGACCAGCGGTTTGAAGCCTGGTATGACGCCGCCCTGCTGGGTTCTGATCCCGCTCTGGCTGGGCAATCCTGCTTTCTGCTGAGTAAGCTGGGCAATAAACCGCCCCGTCAGGACAGTAAAACCAAATTGTGGCAAGCGCTGCGGAAAAAAGATCAGGTGGTCCAGGTCCGCCTGCAGGCGGCGGAAGCGCTAGCCCGCCTGGGGGACGAGAAAATCCTTAAGCAGCTTTTGGTATATGCCAGCAGCGGCTACGCAGATGACCGCCTGATCGCGATTTCGGGTCTGGAATATCTCGGCGGCCCCGATGTTTTCGCGATGCTGACCACGCTGGCGGATGATCCACAGATCGAGGTACAACTGGCTGCTATACGGGCGCTGGGCAAGCTGGCGGATGAGACTAACCTGGAACTGGTGCGGCAGTGCCTTCAGTATGAAGATCCTCAGGGGGATACCCAGGCGGCGGAGCGAATCCGGGGACTGGCCGTGCTGGCTCTGGGCCGCATCGGCAAAAAAAACGATAGCATCCTCCTCTACCGTGCCATGGCGGACCGCTCCCAGTATCTTCGGCTCGCAGCCGCCCGGGCGGTCATTGACTATCTCAAACGGAAGGACCGCTAAACTGCCATGTCCAGCCTGATTCTTTATTTTTCCCTGACCTTATTCATCTCCTTCCTGTGTTCGCTCCTCGAATCAGTCATGCTGAGCGTAACCAGCGCCTATATCGAAAACCGCATTCACAAAGGACATAAAGATGGCCAACTCCTAAAACGTCTGAAAAAGAAAATCAACCGCCCTTTATCGGCGATCCTCACCCTCAATACCATTGCCAATACCCTGGGAGCGGCGGGGGTGGGCGCCCAGGCCCTCCATGTATGGAACAGCAGCGCCGCGGCGGCAGCTTCCGTCCTGCTGACCTTTTGCATTCTCATCGGTTCCGAAATCACGCCCAAAACCCTGGGCGCGGTGTACTGGAAAAAACTGGCGCCCTTCGCCGGCTACTGCATCAACATCCTGATTTTTATCATGTATCCCCTGGTGCATCTCTTCGAAGGAATCTCCAAATGGCTGGCGCCCAACGGCACACAAACCCATTTCTCCCGCGATGAACTCATGGCGGTCGTGGAACTCGGTCGCCAGGAAGGCACTCTCCTCAGCCACGAAAACCGGGTTATCCAGAACATCCTGCGGCTGAAAGACATTCGCGTCAAGGATATCCTGACCCCCCGCAGCGTTATCCTGGCCTTCCAAAAAGACGAAACCGTCGGCCAGATTGTGGAGGAATACCGTCCCATTCGTTTCAGCCGTATCCTGCTCTACGGCAAAGACCTCGACGATGTCACCGGATTTGTCCATCGGCATCGCCTGCTCCAGCTCTATGCCCAGGACCGGGGGCACATCCAGCTTCACAAAATTGCCAAGGAGATTCATGCCATCCCCGACACCAAATCCGTCGCCGCCACGCTGGAAGAATTCATCAAACGGCAGGAACATATCTTTCTGGTTGTCGATGAATACGGCGGCACCGAAGGCATCGTTACCCTGGAAGATGCCATTGAAACCCTCCTGGGGGTGGAAATTGTCGATGAATACGACACGGTGAAAGATATGCGCAATTTTGCCCGGGAACTCTGGCAACGCCGCCAAAAAGCCCGTGATGCCCAATCGCAATCTCCATCGTAACGGCCTTCCTACCTGCCGATGGGACCGGCTGATTACTTTTTCAGGTAAAATTCCGAAAACTGCCGATAAAATCCTTGACGAATCCCCCCTTATCCTTTATAATTGACCCTACTATTAGGCATTCTGTATCTGTGCCAAAGGAGAATTTTGCAGAAATTTTGTAGTTTCTGAGGAGAGAAAATGCTGGTCATTTCAGGGGTGAGCCTGCCTTTTCCTCCCGATTGGTCCCTGTGTTCATAGTCTGGAGAATATAAAATGCGGATAAATTTGGGTCTTTGGATGCTGTTGTCTGTACTGGTTCTTACCCCGTCTGTCACCTGGGCACTTTCCGGCAGCGGCACTTCGGGGGATCCCTATACTATTGCCAGCCGGGCGGATTTTGACGAGTTCTGCGCCAATTCAGCCTACTGGCTGAGCGGCGTTTGTACCCGTCTGGATGTGGACATCAATCTGGCCGGCACCGTTTACGAACAGTCGCCGATTGCCCCGGATACCGATCCGGAGGCCTTCGGGTTTGACGGCCAGGAATTTGAAGGCTGGTTTAATGGCAACGGCCACAAAATCATCGGCCTGACAATTTCGAGTTACAATAAGGATTATGTGGCTCTGTTTGGTCAAATTTACCGGGGCACCGTCGAAAAACTGGCCGTCGTGGATTGCCGGATTATTCCCACTTCTTCGAGCCGGACCGAGTATGCTGCTGCTATCTGCGCAGACCTGATCTGGGGTACCATCAGCCAGTGCTATTCAACGGGCTACCTCAGCGGGGGCTATTATGTCGGCGGATTGTGCGGACATTCATGGGGTTACATTGACAACTGTTATTCTTTGGCGGTAACCAAAGGCGTCGATTATGTCGGCGGATTACTAGGCTATGCCGCGTCTTATACCACCACCAATTGTTATTCTGCCGGTGAGGTCTATGGTCTGGGCGACAAGGGCGGACTGGTGGGCAAAATTATCTGGGAACCGACCTTCGTCAGTTGTTTTTGGGATATGGAAACCAGCACCCAGGCCACTAGTTTCGCAGGGACCGGCCTGACCAACGATCAAATGCGGACCCAAGCCTCCTTCACCGGTGCCGGCTGGGATTTTGTCGGTGAGACTGATAACGGCACGGCGGATATCTGGAAGATGTCCCATGCCGCCGGCGACACCAACGGCTATCCCATGTTCACCTGGCAGACCGATAATCCCGACTACTCCCTGACCGGCAGCGGCACCAGTACCGACCCCTTCGTCATCGACTCCCGGGCCGATTTTGACGCGGTCTGCGCCAATTCCAGGTTTTGGAACGATCACCTGCGGCTGGATGTCAACCTGGACCTCTCCGGTACCACCTTCACCCAGGCTCCCATTGCTCCCGATACGGTGATCGGCCCGTACGATTATAAGGAAGACTTCGAAGGCATTCCCTTTGCCGGTCATTTCGACGGCAATGGCCATTCGATTTCCGGCCTGACCATCAGCGGCGGAGATAACTGTCACCTGGGCCTGTTCGGAGGCATTCGGCTGGGCGAGGTGAAGAACCTGACCATCCATGAATGCAACATTTCCGGGGCCTTACGAAATATCGGCGGCCTCTGCGGCTATGTTCGTTCCCGGAATGATATCCTCAACTGCTCGGCCGATGTCACCGTCAGCGGCAATAAATGTGTCGGCGGCCTGATTGGAGAACATAATCTGGACGGCATGGGCAGGATCATGAACTGCACCTCCAGCGGCTCCGTCGAAGGAGACGCACAGGCAGGCGGGCTGTGCGGCAGCAATTATACCCGCATCTATGATTGTTCTTCCGATGCAGCGGTAACCGGACGGACGAATGTCGGAGGGTTCTGCGGCTTTACCGCCGGAGGCGGACCTTTCGAACTGACCGTATCGGGTTGTTATGCCGCCGGCGATGTCACCAGCACCGGTGAGAAAGTAGGCGGTTTCTGCGGCGTGAACGAGGGAACGTTGCAGGACTGCTTCACCACCAGCACAGTAACCGGCGGTACGGGATATGTCGGCGGCTTCTGCGGCTGGAGCTGGAATGGCCAGATCCTGCGGTCCTATGCCGCCGGGACACTTACGGTGGATCCGGACGTTCTGACCGCCGCCGGTTTCTGCGGCGTCAATTCCGACGCCCCGGGATTTACCGGATCCCTGAGCCATTGTTTCTGGAATACCCAGACCAGCGGCACTACCATCGCCTACACCGATACTTCCGGGGCCTACGGCAGCGAAATCGGCGTGTGCGTCGGCATCACCACCTCCCAGATGCAGCAGCAGGCCACCTTCACCGACGCCGGCTGGGACTTCGTCGGTGAAACCGACAACGGCACCGACGATATCTGGAAAATGCCCCAGTTCGGAGCCAACAATAACTACCCCATCCTGGCCTGGTATTCCGAACTGCCCTTCTCCGGCAGCGGCACCAGCACCGATCCCTATGTCATCAGCTCCCGCGAACAGTTCGATGCGTACTGCAGCGATTCGATGTTCTGGAACGCGTATGTCCGCCTGGACTGCCACCTGGACCTCTCCGATACCACCTATACCGCCGCCCCCATCGCCCCGGATACCGACAGCGCCACCAATGATTTTCAGGGGACTGCATTCACCGGAAACTTCAACGGCAATCGCCATCGCATTACCGGTCTGCATATAACCGGCGGTTCCAAC
>JAKJEP010000036.1:4517-4810 GCA_022705365.1 Planctomycetota bacterium
TCTATGTCCGCCAGAGCCAGATCAGCGGCTCTGAGTATACCGGCGGCATTTGCGGGTACAATCTGGGCGCCATTGAATACTGTTCCGCCTCCGGTACGATTACCGGCGGCAGTATCACCGGCGGCATCACGGGAACCAACGACGGTTCCATCGCGCGGTGCGTATCCAATTGCACTATCAGCGGCGGCCGCTACGTGGGCGGCGTTGTGGGCGTAAACAACGCCGACGGCTCCATTGCCAATTCCTACTCCACCGGCAACTGCCTCGCCACCCATACCTACGCCGGCGGTTTT
>JAKJEP010000036.1:4837-16118 GCA_022705365.1 Planctomycetota bacterium
GTGGATCCCTATGGCGCCTTTTGCGGCGGCAGCAGCGGCTCTATTTTGAATTCGTACTATCTTTCAGGAAGTATGAAAGACTTGTATGCCGCCGGACTCACCGCCCATCAGTTTGTCGATCAATCCTCATTTGTCGGCTGGGACTTCACTGGCTCCCCCCTGGATGGGAAACTGGATATCTGGAAAATGCCCTTCCATATCAACCAGTGCCGCCCCGTCCTGAGCTGGCAGATCGACCTGACCGATATCATCAGCCACTGGTTAGAGGATTACCCCAATTGCGACTACAACGGCGATGGCATCGTCAATATGATCGACTATGCCCTCTTCCAGAACGATCAATAACAGCGAATCCCGGCAGGCCAATTCCGGCTTACCACCGCTCCCACCCGGCAGCGGCTTATAACTCTACGCGCGACCCCGCCAGCTTGGCCGCCACCGCCGGAATATCCGCCCGGCACGACATATCCAGCACCCCCGCCCGGTAGGAGAGCACCTGGTACGTCTCGCCCAGCTTCTTCATCGTGTATTCCACTGCGTCCGGTATCTCATATTCCCCGCGTGCCGACAGCGGGATCGCCCGGCACGCCTCAAATATCTTCGCACTGAACCGCCAGCAGTTCATGCTCACGCAGATCGGCTCCGGCAGCGACCGCAGCACCTCCTCGGAGGGCTTCTCCACGATCCGCTCCATCTGCCCCCGCTCATTCGTCTGCACCACCGCGAACTTGGTTATCCGGTCCGCCGCGATATTGCTCTGCGCGATCATCGCCTCCCGTTCGAACACCGCCAGCCCGCTGCCGCTCAGCTTCCGCAGCCCCGCCATCGCCTCAATCGGATAATAATTGTCCGAATTAATCACCAGAAACGGATCCCCCGCCGCATACTCCTCCACCGCCGCCACCGCATTCGCCGTCCCCAGCGGCTTCTCCTGCACCGCAAACTCAATCGTCAGCCGCTTCGGCCGAAGCTGCCGCCCGTAATAATCTCGCATCACATCGTGCTCCGGACCGATCACCAGGCACACCCGCTTGTACCCCGCCTCCGCCAGTGCGTGCAGTACATAATCCAGGAACGGCCGGTCAATCGGCATCAGCGCCTTCACCCCCGTCTCCGCCATTGCCGCCTGCTTCGCCCCCAGCACCGCCCCATCATCCTGCTTCCGCATCCGCGTCCCCAGCCCCCGCGCCAAAATCACCGCCTTCTCCATATCCGCATTCGCCATTCCATTCAATCCTCAAAAAATCCGCATTTTCAATCTATTCGAAATAGTTTCCCCTCCTCAATATATTATCGGCCAAAAACCCCCATCCTTTCACTAAATTCCCTCTTCTTCCCCTGCGGATTACCGCCAGCAAATCGCCTCTTCCGGCACATTGGCTAAATCCGCCGCGTAAAAATCCGCCCCTGCCAGCTTCTCCGCAGTAAAACTCGACAAAATCCCCAGGCACCGGCTCCCCGCCGCCTTCGCCGCCTGCACCCCGCTGGGCGCATCCTCGATCACCAGGCATTCCCCCGGATCCACCCCGATCCGCTCCGCCGCCAGCAAAAAGATATCCGGCGCCGGCTTCTTATTCTCCACATCCTCCCCCGTCACCACCGCGTCAAACAGCTCCGCCCCGATCCCGATCTCCCCCAGGTTCCCGCTCACCTTCCGCCGGTCCGCGCTCGACGCCACCGCCATCCGCTTGCCCAGCCGCCGGCACCGCGCAATAAACTCCCGCGCCCCCGGCAGCGGCTCCAGCCGCCCCTGGATAATCTCCAGATAAATATCATACGTCCGCTTCTTATCCCGCTCGAGCACCAGCGGAAACCCATACTTCTCCGCCACCCCCCCGATAAACCGGTTCTCCCCCATCCCCGTAAACGGATGAAAATCCTCCGCCCGCACCGCCACCCCATGCTCCCCAAACATCCGCCGCGCCGCCTCAATGATAAACGGCTCCGAATCCACCAGCACCCCGTCCATATCAAAGATCACGCCCTTCGGCAGCATCACCATGTACTTTCCTTCTATCAAAATTTCTCATGCTAACAGCCCGGTATCCTCACCAGGCCCAATCTTTCCCAAACCATACCACAACCCGGAGGCTTTGACAATCTTCCATTTGGTTTTCCTGCAATGCGCACCAGCCGGAAACTGCCGGGTACAGTTCCCTCCTGTGCAAATAAAAAGGGGGATGCCAACCCTGGTATTTTTCCCGAAAAGATAACAAAAGAAGGAAGGATAGATCTATGGAGTTGATTTTTTGAGCAGTTGAAACCGTAGCCCGTCTTTCCCCTGACGCTTGGCCTCATACATTTGATGATCCGCCTGCTCCAGTACCCGGTGTCCGCTTCCCGCCTGCGATCCCGGCTCACAAAACAAAAGACCGATGCTGCACGAAAATACGGCTTCCCCGCAGGAATTCCCGAATTTTTCGGGGATTTGCAGATCATGAATTTTGCGATTCAGACCCCCGCTTAACTGCAGCGCCTGCCTGGCCTGCATACCCATCAGCGCCACCACAAACTCATCGCCCCCATACCGGCAGATGCAGCCGTTGGTGCCGAAAAGGGTTTTCAGCAAATCGGCGATTCCCGTCAACAGCCAATCACCCGCCGCATGCCCGTAAGTGTTATTGATTTTGCCGAAATTATCCACATCAATAAACAATACACTCAGCGAAGTGGCCCCGGTTGCCACATTCCGGCAGGCCGAATCCAAATAGAGCTCCAGCGATTTCCGCTTGGACAATCCTGTCAAATCGTCCATGGCTGCCATTTGCTTATATTCATCCAGAGAACTGGCCAGATTTTCACACCGCTGCCGCAGCAGCCGGACCTCTTCCTCCAGATCAAACAGCTCCTGCGGCTCATAGGATGCCAGCCGGCTCAGCAGCGAATTGGCCTGCGCCAGCAGATGGGCAGCATTCACCTGGTCCGGCAAAATCCCCGCAAACAGCTTGGAGATGCCCAGAAATTCCTCTTTGGCTTCCCGCAGCAATTGCTTCATATCCTGCGGCGAAAGACTGAACACCTTCTCGCAAAAATCGGGAAGACGCACATCGTTTTCGCTGACAGCTTCCGGATTATGCAGCGAAAGAGTCCCCACAAAATAGGCAATCTGGCTTACCTGGATCATCGGATCGCCATCCGGCTGATCCGGAGGCAGGTGATGATGCCGGCTCAGGGGGTAGGACAGAATCGCCGGCAAGTCCCATTTCCGGGCCAACTGCTCAGCCGTTTTCAGATGATCCGCCTGAAACACTTCCTGTTCCAGACGATACAAAGAGTCCAGCGAACAGTGGTTTTCCTCCCACATCTGCACATAATCCGCCCCAAACGCCTGCGCCAGCAGCAGCACCCCGCAATCCTGAAGCAATCCCACCAGAAAAGCTTCCTCGCAATAAACAGGGCAATACCGTTTCGCCAGATGGCGGCCCAGCACCGCCCGAAACACGCTCTGCTGCCAGAAATCCCCCATATCAAACCCCTTCGCCTCAAATTCATTCAGCGAAGCAGCCAGATGAAAACCCAGCGCTACGGTTTTCACCTGCTTTAATCCCAGAGCCGTAATCGCCCGCTCTAACGTGGTCGCCTTGTTCCGCAACCCATAGTACGCCGAATTGGCCACCCGTAAAATCCGGCTGGCCAGGCCCGGATCCGATCCGATTAATTGGGCAAAATCGGAAAATGCCGCTCGCTCATCCTTGCATAACTCTAACAGTTTCTGGGCCACCACCGGCAAAGTGGGTATTTTCGCCTTCTCCAGAATCCGGTCTAAATCGATGGCCGCTGAACTTTTTGCATTGATCTCGTTAAAAAGCATTTATTCTTCCCGAGCTGTTATCTTCCAAACCGTTATCTAGGACATCCGGATACCCGATGCCTTTTCTCCTGTAAAGATTCCATCGGCCATCGATTTTCTTCAGATTAATAAATTCAGCACAATTTTTCCAAATTTCGGCGAGCCAATAATCTTTGGCACTACTGTCCCTTTAATGGCTTTTTGACTGCCCTTATCGCCTCCTGGCGTCATCATCTCACTCAAAACCCCAGCTTATCGGACCCACCTGCCGCCACCGTCACCTGCTCATTCTCCTCCCCCGCCAGCTTCCACAACAAATCCCTTCTGGAACTCAACCTCCGCAAAAAATTCCAGGTCAACCTCATCGGCCTCCGCCAGGCCCAGAATACCTCCGAAGATAGCCAAAAAACCTCCGCCCCCGTCATCAGCGTCCCACTCCCCGAAACCAAAATCCACGAAGGTGACCTCCTCTAGCTCGTCGGCTCCGACGACGACCTCGCCCAACTACCAGACAAATAAACTTCCTCCGGAATCATCCGAAGGCTGTAAAGTAGGGTGGGTTCTTAACCCACCACTCTTCCTAACCATCATCTGGTAATATAGTTACAACTGTAACGCGTCAAGTTGCACTGCACTCCTTTTTCTGTTGCGTTTTTACCAGGAAATCATTACAATGAATTCGTTGGACTCAATCGAAAGAAATCTTGGCGCTGGCTGGATCATCTTCGAGTGTTCCAATGGGTTAGTGGTCTGTACTATTTTAGACATATGGAGGTGTAGTTATGATGCGTGCGAAAGCTTTTCTATGGTTGGGTATTTCAATCCTCTTGGCAACGAGCACTTCGGGGCTTGTATTTGGAAAAACCATCTATGTCAACGGCTCCTGCGGCAATAATAGCTGGTCAGGCCTAGACCCAAATTGCCTGGCCCCCAACGGCCCCAAAGCCACCATTCAGGCCGGAATCGATGTCGCGGAACCTGCTGACATCGTACGGGTCGCCTCCGGCCTTTATACCGGGACCGGGAATCGGGATATTGATTTTCGGGGCAAGGCGATAACCCTACAAAGTGAGGCCGGTCCGGAAACCTGCATTATTGATTGCCAGGGTAGCGAAACCAATCCTCATCGTGGGTTCGATTTCCAAAATGGTGAAGACGAAAATTCCATTTTAGATGGATTCACCATAAAAAACGGGTATGGGCCAAATATCCTAGATGGCAGATATACTTATTCAGTGGGTGGGGGAATATATTGTTATGATTGTTCACCGAAGATTGTAAATTGTATAGTAACTAATAATATTGCGGTTCATTATGGTGGTGGCATTTATTTTCGTTTGGGAAGCCCAACTTTACAAAATTGTATCATAAGCACTAATAAGGTTAATGGAGATGGGGGTGGAGTGTGGTATGGATACGGAACTCCTATAATGGATTCTTGTACGATAATAAATAATACAGCATATGAAGGAGGTGGAATCCGTAGTTGGCATGCAAATGTAATAATTCGTAATTCGGTCATTGCTAGCAATCATGCGAGTTTTGGGGGTGGTGGACATTTTAATTTCTGTTATCCAACGATTATAGATAGTGTTATCATTGATAATTACTCTGTTAAAGGAGGTGCATTTTATTTTGACTATGACTCTTATCCGAAGTTGATAAATTGCTTAATTTATAAAAATGCGGCAAAGTATGGTGGTGCTTTATCAGGATGGGATTGCACTCCGATGATTACAAATTGTACATTTAGCAGTAATAATGCAACCTATACTGGAGGATGTATTCATATTAATCACGATTGTAATTGGAAAATTACGAATTGTATTATGTGGGGTGATACCGCTAATCATGGTAATGAAATTGGATTTGAGTATTATTCGTCTGGTGGTCGTATTAATGTGAG
Organism: Planctomycetota bacterium; assembly: GCA_022705365.1. GTDB lineage: Bacteria > Planctomycetota > Phycisphaerae > Sedimentisphaerales > SM23-30 > JAKJEP01. The sequence goes on from JAKJEP010000036.1 coordinate 10,534, forward strand.
TTACAGTAATGTGGCAGGTGGACGCAGCGGAGTTTTTGGTTCTGGATACGGTATTATTAATTGGGGTGCAGGCAATGTCGATATCAATCCTGGTTTTAATGTTTCGGAAAATGATTACCATATCGGCCCGGGGATTTTTCAAATTATTGATGCTGGGACACATTCGGTACCCGTTGTACTTCCTGATTTAGATCTCGAGGGAAATCCACGGATCATTGATGGCGATAAGAATGGTATTGATAAGATCGATATGGGGGCTTATGAATCGTACCCAACGGAAGAACCGGCCATTGCCGTATCCGCTTGGGAATTTGACTTTTTCGCTAATGAGAATGGTTCTAATCCGGATCAGCAAATTTTACGAATATGGAATGGGGGAGGACAAACAATAAATTGGCAGATCAACTATGATTGTAGTTGGCTTACGGTGGAACCTATAAACGGAAGTATTACGGATGACCTTTCCGAGGTAGTCCTTAGTGTGGATATCACTTCTTTGCCGAAGGGTAAATATAGTTGTGAGTTAATCTTAAGTGATACCAATGCGGTAAACAGTCCTCAGATCATAAAAATTAATCTGCTAGTTCTAGGGCCAGTTATTGACATCTCAGATCAGACTATAGAATTTTCCGCAATCCAATACGGTTCCAATCCCGCAAATCAAACCGTCATAATAAGCAATGCCGGTGGCGGATTTCTTACTTGGAATATCAACTTTAATTGTGACTGGTTGGCCATAAATCCTCTCGGTGGTACTCTGCAGGGGAATCCTGATTATGGCATTTTGGGAGATTCGGAGGAAGTTACTCTAAGCGTGGATATAACCGATCTTACCTGGGGCAACTACACATGCAACCTGATCGTTTCTGATCCTAATGCAGAAATAACGCAGAAAACAATCTCGGTGAAGTTGCGCGTGTATGGTCCGGTTATTCATCTGTCGGATCATGAATTTGAATTCCATGGTTTTGTGGGAGAGCAGGGACCTGCCGATCAAATCCTGACTATTGAAAATAGTGGCTTCGATTCTCTGAATTGGAGGATTGATTATGATTGTGATTGGCTGACAGTAAATCCCTTAAGTGGTGTCGTTTTAGGTCCTGCTGATGAAGATCCAAATACGCAGGAAGATATTGATGAGGTCACCCTGCATGTTAATTTTGAAAATCTAGCAAGAGGTTTTTACAGTTGTCAATGTGCAGTCTCAGACCCTGATGCCGAAAATAATCCTCAATCTATTGCTGTAAATTTATATGTTAATGATATCATCCATGTTCCGTCCGATTATTCGAATATCCAGGAAGCTATAAACGCAGCTATTCATGGAGATATAATAATTGTGGAACCCAATATCTACCATGAGAATATCAATTTTCTGGGGAAAAACATCACTCTCACTTCGATTGATCCAAATGATCCGGTTGTTGTATCTGAAACAGTGATTAAAGGAGATTGTGGCCAGCCAGTTGTAACTTTTATGGGTAGTGAAGACAAAAATTGCAAACTTTGTGGTATGACGATTACTCAAAATAGTGAGGATCCTTATATTTGTTATGATCCCAATAGTGGTGGGATTTATGGAAATGGTACATATGCCACTATTTTACAATGTGTGGTTAGAGACAATATGCATTTTGAGGATTATGAGGTAGGAGGAGGAATATATCAATGTAATGGATTGATTGATCAATGTAAAATTATTGGTAATGTTTCCGATGAAGGAGGAGGCATATCGGATTGTCACGGCACTATAAGGAATTGTCTGATTAGTGGTAATGCGGCTTATCGAGGTGGGGGTATAAATAATTGTGATGCCAATATCATAAACTGTACTATTGCAGACAATTATTCTGCATATTATGAGGGCAGTGAAGTAAGAAACTGTTACGGATCCATCACCAACTGTATTATCTGGGGTAAGGATCCCAACTCATTCTGGAATTGTTCCCGACCGACGTATAGTTGCGTTTATGGGGGGAGTATCGGAGAAGAAAATATCGAAGAGAATCCCTTATTTGCAGAACATGGTTATTGGGAGCCAAGTGAACCGAACCCTTTTAATTTTATTGATCCAAACTGGATTGATGGGGATTATCATCTGAAATCCCAAGCAGGCCGTTGGGATCCCGCCAGCGAAACTTGGATCTATGACGAGGTAACCAGTCCTTGTATTGACGCCGGCAATCCGGGGACTTCGCTAGGAGGTGAACCGTCCGGTCCCTATAATCTGCGGATTAACATGGGGGCCTATGGTGGCACAGCCCAGGCCAGCAAAACCCCGCCCGGCTGGTCCCTGCTGGCGGATCTGACCAACGACGGCATCGTTGATTTGGAAGACTTCGCCGGCCAAAAAAAATACTGGCAGCAAAACGGTACGGAACTGCCGGGCGACTTGAGCCGTAACAGCCTGGTCGATATCGAAGACCTGGTCTTACTGGTACAGGACTGGCTGGCCCAGACGGTTTGGTATGGCATTTGATCCGCCCATCTGCCATCGCGATATTCTTTGCATTCCATAAATACCCATCCCCCTCCCTCTTCAACAAAAGAGGGAAGGGGACTTCCTCTATATCAACTTTTTGCACCGCCCGCTACGAATTCTTCAGCGTCGCCACCAGCGTCCTGGTACCCGGACTCTGGCCGCCCTGCGCCTCCTTGAACGAACCAGCCGCCTCCGGATTCTGCCGCTTGAACAGCTCATTCCCCGCAATCACCTCCCGCAGCGCCCGGCTCTTCTCCTGCGCCAGCTTCAATCCCGCCGCCGCCCGGCTGCCATACACCCCGCCGACCACTCCCGCCACCGCGATCCCCAGCTCCAGCATCCCATCTGCCACCTCCCACGGATCCGGCCGCTCCAGCGCATCCGCCTGTGCCGCCGCCGTCACCTGCTTATTCTCCACCCCCACCAGCTTCTCGATGGAATCCGTCGCCGGCAGCACCGTCGGCAAACCATAATGTGCCACAATCGCCTCACTTTGATTGGCCGCCGCCTGCGTCAACTGCTGCAAATGCGCCGAGCTGTTCTCCCGCTCCGCCTCCTGCGCCGCACACTCCACCGTCCGGTTATGCAGATACACATTCTGCTTCTCCGCCTCACTGGGCGCAAACCGCAACCCCCCGCACCCGCTCACAGCCAGCACCACCAAAACCGCCAAAACTACCATCCGCTTCATGCTTAACATACCCAATCTCCTTTCCCAAAACATATCTATTAAAAAACGAAACCTTGTACAACCTCAAACTACTCTTATCCAACTTCCATTTTCTTATCTCAAGCTCTGGCTCTCTTATCCAAGCCCCGATTCTCTTATCCAAGCCACGACTCTCTTATCCAAGCCCCGACCGTAAGGGAGGGGGTCGAAAAAGCAAGACGTACCTCACATGACACATCTTACTATTCCCACTTCTTCAAAAACTGCTTCGGCTGGAGCCTGTTCCCTGCCTTTCGCCATTTGCTTTTTGATCTTTTATTACAGGGACATCATTAGAAATGCGAACGCCCACGTTCTCCAGATACTTCAGCCGGTACTCATATTCCCGGCTTTTCTCCGCCAGGTCCTCCATATGCCCGCTGATCTTCACCTGGGCCACATTCAACTGCCCCAGCTCCTGCCCGATCCGCACCAGCTCCTTTTGCAGGTTATTCCACGCCGCCATCGCCATCCCGATCACCGCCAGCAATTGCAGCACATGCCCCAACGTCACCTCCCGCCGGAAGCTCCACACTCCGCCCCCGCTCGCCGAAAACCCGTCTCGTGCCTTCCGTTTCCTATCCATACCATCCTCCGCCTTCCTCAAGTGTCCCTAAAACCGCAGCAGCCGCAGCGATCCGCCGCCCCGTACCTCATTCACCAGCAGATTCCCGTCCGTGTCCAGCGTAATCCGCGCACCCGCCCGCGACGCCTGATACAGCTTCTGATACCGCCGCGATTTCTCCCAATAGCCCAGCTCATCCTCCGCTCCCCCCGCCTGGCTGGCGTACACCGCCGACAAAATCGCAAACACCGATGCCTGCCGCAATACCCCGCCGTCCAGAATCATCTCGCTGCGGATTTGCTCCTCGCTGCTGCCAATGTCAATCCCAAAATACCGCAGCATCTCCTCCCCCGCCTCCTCCGCCTGCGGATCAAACGTGCTGATTCGATATTGCAGGTTGCTCCCGCCCGGCACCGCGATCGGCTCCTGCTCCGCATTCCCCCGCACCACCGACACCGTCAGCTCCGTCGCCGAAACCACCGCCACAATCTCATAACAACTGTCAATCGCGCTGTTGTACAAATAGATTACCTGTCCGGCCTTCACACCCCGTTCCATAAACGCCCCACTGCCGCTGGTGAACCGCGTCCCGCTCGTTACCCCGTCGATCCCCTGGCACAGCATCTGCGACGGAAACGCCAGATCCCGAAACAATACCGGCTCCCATTTCAGCAAATCCACATCCCTCGAAAACGTCGTCATACCGCCTCACCTCCATTCTGTTCATCGCTAGCCCATAAAAAAAAACACCCGCGCCGCCTCGAGCATCGCCTCTCCCCGCGGCGCGGGCCATCCCTCACTCCCCTGAATCAGCTCACATTCAATCCCCGAATAACCCCGTGCGCCTCCTCATTCCGCATCTCCAGCGTATATTCCCCGATCAACTGCCCGCACTCGTAATCCCCGCCCGACGCCAGCGGCTTAAAGTGGAAACTCCGCCCCGACAGCGGCAGCACCGATAGCCGCGAACTGTCCAGCAGCAGCACCGCATCCTGCGGCACCCACCGCGACACGATCACCTTGCACACCCCGAAATCGCTCTCGTACAGGCTCACCAGATCGCTAAACTTCTGATCCTCCGCCCCGAACGACCGGCTGCTCGACATAAACCCGTTGATCTTCCGCTTCTGGAAACCATTCACGACAATCAAATCCACATGCCCGCTGCTGGCCTCCCAGATCTTCCGCAGCGCATAATTCAGCTTGCTCTCGTCCAGGTCATTGCCGCTGGGAAATCCGCTCATCCCCGTATAAAACGCCTGGCTGGCAATATGCTGAATAATCCCCTTCAGGCTTCGCCGCACCGTCCCGCTGCCCTGCGGATCCGACACCGGCCGGTCCCCGTTGATGATCGTATTCTCCAGGTCCCGCAGCAGCTCCCGCAGCCGTTCCTGCTTCTGATAGTCCAGCTCATCCGCCAGCCCCAACTGCTTCGCCGCCAGATCGCTGCCCGACACCTCCACCGACGCCGTGAAAATCTGCGTATAATTCCCCTTCCGCACCCGGTTGGTAAATCGTGCCTGGGGCTTGTCCGCTCCTCCCAGCGCCGCGTTCCCCAGAATATTAATCACCTGGTTATCTGCCAGACTCTCCGCCGTCGTCCCGCCGTAACTGCGCACCACCGTCAGCGTATTCACACTGACCCCCGTCACCAGCATCAACTCCTCGCTGCCTTCCACCTGAATCTGATCCCCCACCTGGAACCGGCTGCCGTTGTCCACCACAAAACTCGTGTCCTCCGCCGGATCCGTAAACGTCGCGTCATTGATCGCATCCTTGTTCGGCAGCAGACTGTCCTCCAGCCACTCATGATACGTGCTCATCGCCGC
>JAKJEP010000370.1 GCA_022705365.1 Planctomycetota bacterium
TTCGGTACCGGTAATCTGCTTGCGCAGGTTTTCGGACGCGATCAAACCGGCCGGGTCATCGGCCCCGCGATTGATGCGGAGACCGGTGCTTAACCGTTCCAGAGACTTGTTCAGCTCGACATTGTTGTTGTTTAAAATGCGAGCACTGACTAACGCGGTAACATTTGTGTTTATTCTGCTCATCTGTTCAAACCTCCTGAACTAGATATTTGGTGTTGGGGGTTTTCTTACTTGCTGGGTTAGTTTTTCTTTATTGGGCAATTCTGCGGATTGCCGTGTACTTTTTTGACCCTACCCGCCAAACACCGGGGTGTTTACGTTCGACCAAAACTACAATATTCAGATTTTAACGGAATCCGGGAATTCTGCATTTCCCAGATTGCCGGCTATTGCGTCATACTTTTGCCTCCTATACAAACCAAAAGTTTTTCCCATACACGCCTGCTTTTTGTTTACCGGAAAAACTCTTTTTTCGGCACAGGTCTCATCGACCAGGAAAAGAGAGGGACTTTAGGAAATAAACAGGGGATTCCTTATCGGACGGCGGGAAGCCTTCCCACCCTTTTTTTTTGCAAAAAACTGGAAATGGGGACGAAAAAAAATTTGAAAATCAGATTCGGCAAGTCCCATAAAAACGCAAGGCACAACTGGGCGAAGCTGTGCCTTGTCACGGAGAATAATTTTCACGCGGGAGAAAAAACCAAGGACGATGGTCCTGCCAGAGGCAGAGGTCCGCGCGCGAAAGACATTCTATCTATAGTTATGTTTTCATTTGCTTATATGGACGCTGATCCTTACTGCAGCAGGGCCAGAACCGATTGCGGAGTCTGATTGGCCAGAGCCAGGACGCTGGTTCCGGCGTTCACCAGGATCTGCGAGCGGGTCAGGTTGGCGGTTTCGACGGCGAAATCGGAATCACGGATGGTGGACTCGGACGCGGTGACGTTTTCCAGGGTAATCCGCAGCGAGTTCATATTGGTATCGAGGGTGTTTCGTTCAAACGCTCCGAGCCGGCCGCGCAGGACCGATATCTGCTGGATGGCTTCTTCGACGATCCGGGCGGCGGAGGCCGTTTGTCCGCCCACCAGGGAATAGGCGCCGCCGGTGGCCACTTCGTTGAGGTAGCCGTTGGTGGTAGAGCCGAGCTGGCTGGCGACGACGGAATTGATGCCGATATTGGTCTGTTCGCTAGTATTGATATGTGCTCCGAGCTGGAACATGGCCCCGCCGCCGGTGATGGCAAAGGTCGTGGTGCTGCCGGCGCCGAACTGGCTGTCGAGCTTGATGCGCAAGTCCAGCGAGGAGGAATTGAGGGTGATTTCCTGACCGCTGCCGACGGTGGTGGTTCCGTTAATCACGGCCTGGACATCCCGGCCGGCATCGCGTTTGGTGGTGGTGCCGTCTTCATCCACGACATCAAACGTACCGTTGCTGCTGGGCAAGGCCCGTACGGAAATATAGGCGTCGCTGCCGTAATCCACACTGCGGAAGCCGATGCCGCTGGTCCAGTTGGTGCCGTTGGCCTGAAAGGCGGAAACACCGGTGGCGCCGGTTACGGCGTTGATGGCCGATAACATATTGGAGACGCTGAACCCGGAGGTGAAGTTGAATACTTCCACGCCGCGGCTGGAGGCGATTTCGAGAGTTACCGAATTATCTACGGCGGAGGTATGGTAATAGAGAGCGCCGCGCTGGGCCGCCAGCACGCCGGAGACCTTAACGGCCAGGTAGTCCTGGTCGGCCAGCTGGGCGCAGTAGATATCGAGCGCGCCCACCGCCGAGGTGGCCACGCCGCTGGTGACGTAGGCCAGGTTGCCGTTGAGCAGGTGCAGGCCGGCAAAGGTGGTGGAGTTGGCGATGCGGGTGATGCTGTCAATCGCCGAATCGACCTGGAGCTGATTGGCGCGGATTTCCTCATCGCTGAGGGCGCCGCGGTTGGCCGCCTCGACCACCAGTTCCTTGATATCCACCAGCAGTTGGGCCACTTCCGAGAGCGCCCCTTCGGCGGTGGCAATGACATTGGAAGCCCGCTGGGTGTTGTCAATCGCCTGGGTAATGCTGGCCATTTCGGAGCGCAGGGATTCCGAGGCGATCAATCCCGCGGGGTCATCGGCTCCGCGGTTGATCCGCAGCCCGCTGCTGAGCCGCTGCAAGGTGGAGTTCATATCGCGGGTGGACCGCGCCAGATTCACCTGAGCAGAAATTGCCGGTATATTGGTATTAATTCTAGCCATCAGTAGATCCTCCATGACTGGGTGCCGCGGGAATGCGGCCGGCTTCTTGCCGTTTGGTTCAAGCCCGAAAGTTCCCGGGAATCTGGCAAAGAGACTTCTCTTTGTTTGCCATCCAGACCGGTAAACCGTCCCTTAGTTTTGTCCATTTTTTTTCTCATGTTTGCTTACATCTTTTTGGGGTGCAATCGAGTCCGCATCCAGGCGGGTGATATCCTCGAGGGTGATGTTGGCGGCTTCTCGATTTTCTTTTTGAATCGCTTCATACACTTCTTTCCGATGCACGGGTATTTTTGCCGGTGCGTTAATCCCCAAGCGGACTTTATCGCCCCGGATATCGACCACCGTGATTTCGATGTTGTCACCGATCATGATGGTCTGGTCTTTTTGTCTGCTTAACACAAGCATTCGATACTCCTTTACCCTGTTGGGCCATTGCTCTGGTGCACATCCTTGCCAACCCCGGCGGCGCCGGCTGCTCCCTTCGGCAGGGGCGCCGCGCCGGGCCGATGGAACTTAAGCGGTTTTGCTCACCTGCTTCGGACGCTGCTCCAGATGGACGAGTGAATGCCTGGTACTATACTTCTTTTCCGACAGCACCAATTGCAGTCCCTGCCGGTTTTTGGCGTTGATGACCAGCGGGCCCTGCAGATTTCCGGTCAGGACCTGCTCCACCTTATTGACAATGATGAAGATCTGGGCGTCTTCGAGGCGGGCCAGCGCGATATCGGCGAATTCCTCCATTTTCAGGGGCACCTGGTATTCCGGCACAAAGAGCATCGGATCGCTGACGACAAAGGCCAGGGCCGGGTTTTCCGTGGACTGCAGCCAGAAGAAGGTGCCTTCCTCGTTGGTTTGCAGCAGGACATACTCCCGGTATTCCGGAAAACCCAGAATTCCCCGGGGAAACCTGATCACGCGATCGAACTCCGTTTCAATCTCTCCAAAACGCGTTGTTTTGACCTTCATGGTCTAAAACCTCCTTGGTCCCGTTTTGCGCGGGACACCATCCTGGTTTGGGATTCCCGGCCGGCAATCCATTTTGCCGTCCGTGCCGCATCCACCGGCAACCCGGTTCCGGGCGAATCCATTTTGTTTCTTGGTTTACTGCGAGTTTCCATATCACTTTTCCGCCAGGACCTTATTCTAAAAAGTCCAGCAGCGATAAGCTCGATAACTGGCTGCCGGTCATCAAATTGGCCTGCAGCGCGGTGTACAGATTCTGATAACGGGTAATAGCTTCGGTATAATCGATATCCCGGATATCGGACCGCAGGATTTCCATGGCGGAGATCGTGTCTTCGATGCGCAGTTTGCGGTCCTCCAGGGCCTTGGCCTGCGCGCCGACCCGGCC
>JAKJEP010000371.1 GCA_022705365.1 Planctomycetota bacterium
TCGATCCAACTACCCCGTTCCGGAATGACCCGGCAGGCATGCAGAGGACGGTCGCCTTCCTGGCTTTCGATCACAAAATCGACGCCGGGACTGCGATGCAACTGATTCACAATCACACGCTCGGCACCATTGACAATAAATTCGCCGCCGCCCAGCATAATAGGAAGTTCCCCCAGATACACGCTGTCTTCCATGATATCCTGGTTGTCTTTGCGCGTCAATCGGCATCGGATTCGCAGGGGCATCCCATACGTCAGGCGAAGCTGACGACATTCATCGGGGCTGTACCGCGGTTTTCCCAGTTCGTAGTCCAGATATTCCATGACCATATTTTCGTCATAACTTTTGATCGGGAATATCTCACGAAGAAGACCTTCCAGCCCGATGGGCAGACGTTCGGCGGGCGGAACCAGGGCCTGCGTAAAACGATCGTAGCTTCCGCGCTGAATTTGCGTCATATCCGGAAGTTCAGTTTCATGCCGGATTCGGCCAAAACGGCGTATTTCTTTAAAAGACATATGCTTTACCTCGCCATGTCAATGAATAAAGATACCAGTCCAGGGGGCATCGGAAAACAGCCAGATTGCACACAGAACCACTTACTTGATCTCCACGGTAGCACCGGCTTCTTCCAGAAGTTTGGCCAGTTTATCGGCATCTTCCTTGCTCAGGCCCTCTTTCACCGGTTTGGGAGCACCATCCACCAATTCCTTGGCTTCCTTGAGTCCTAATCCGGTAGCAGCCCGGACTTCCTTAATCACTTGAATCTTCTTCTCGCCGGCAACCTTGAGAATCACGTCAAAAGTGGATTTCTCTTCGACCGCTTCGGCAGCACCACCGGCACCAGGCATGGCAGCCACGGCTACAGCACCGGCCGCAGGTTCAATCCCATGCACTTCTTTCAGATAGTCGCCCAGCTCTTTGGCCTGGAGCAGGGTCAGTCCAACAATCTGGTCGCCCAGTTTTTTGATGTCATCACTATAGGTCTTTCCGCTTGTTTCTGTCATTGTCAATTACTCCTGTTTAAACAGTACTGCTTGTCCGAGTGCCAGGATGCCATCACCCTGTTTTAACCCCGAAGGGACAGTCGGATAATGCATATTCTTATTCATTCTTTATTGGTTTGGTTCTTAGGCCGCTGCCGGCCGGGCTGCCAATCGCTCCCGCCAGCCGGCTGCCGGGCGACTTGGCAAGCATGACCACGGCGGCCTGCAATTCGCTGCGATTGGGCATCTTGGAAAGATTCTGCACCATCTGCGCATCCAGCACCTGGCCGTCCAGATAGCCGCCTTTAATATGAAAATGTTCCAGTTTCTGGTCCCATTCGACCATAATCTTGGCCAGAGATACCACATCGTCACTGCCAAAGGCAACGGCACAAGGCCCCTGCAGCAGGGATCCTACATTGCTAAAACCCAAATTCTTCATGGCGCCGCGTGCCAGAGAATTTTTTACCACATTCAGGCGGATATTATTTTTCCTCAGCTCACCGCGCATCAGGTTATTGTCAATCCCATTAATCCCGCGAATCGAAACCACCACGCATTCTTTGACGTCCTCAAAACGCGAGGCCAGTTCTTTTTGTATGATTCCCTTAATTTTTTTACTCATCTGAGCTATTTCTCCAGTTCAAGATTACGAAAGTTCCAATTCCACCGATGGACTCATCGTAGCACTGATACAAATTCTTTTTATGTAGGTTCCTTTGGCAGCAGCCGGTTTCATCTTTTTCACCATTTCAATAAACGTATTGATGTTATCCACCAGTTTGGCCGCCTCGAAACTGACTTTTCCCACCGGCGCATGCACATTGCCGCCGCTGTCGTTGCGAAACTCAACTTTGCCCGCAGCATAATCCTTAACGGCTTTTCCGATCTCCGGAGTCACCGTTCCGCTTTTCGGAGAAGGCATCTTGCCCTGCGGGCCTAATACCCGACCGAGCTTACCGACCTTCCCCATCATGCGGGGGTGGGCAATTGCCACATCAAAATCCATCCAGCCGCCCAGCACTTTGGCTACCAGCTCATCGCTGCCGGCCTCCACCGCCCCCGCCGCCTTGGCCGCTGCTTCATCCTCCCCTTCGCAGAAAGCAATCACTTTCAGCGTTTTGCCGATCCCGTGCGGCAGGGAAATTGCTCCGCGAACCGACTGATCCGCCTGACGTGCATCCAAACCCAGGCTCAGAACGCATTCGACCGTCTGGTCAAATTTGGTCGTGTTCCATTGCTTAATTTTTTTTACCGCCTCTTCCAGAGGCACTTTGGCCGCGGCTGCTGCCGCCGCCGCATCTTTCGTATAACGCTTACTTCGTGAACGCATATAACACCTCGCGATTAATCGCTCCCACTATCCTCGGCCGTGGTTCGCCGCTTGTATTTTGATCCATCTGCCTTCCAAGGCACATGCCGGAGTCTTTAATTGGTAATATCCAATCCCATACTTCGAGCCGTTCCTTCAATGAGCTTTACCGCTTGATCCACGGAAAACGCATTCAAGTCATTCAATTTCGTTTTGGCAATTTCCTCTACCTGTTTTCGAGTAACGGTTCCCACTTTTTCCTTGTTGGGTACACCGCTGCCTTTGGCGATTCCAGCCGCCTGTTTCAAAAGCTCCGCGGCTGGAGAACTTTTGACGATAAATTCAAACGATTTGTCCGCATAGACCGTTATCTCCACCGGAACTATCATGCCATTTAGATCTCTGGTTCTTTCGTTAAACTGAGAAACAAACTGGCCGATGTTTACTCCGTGCTGTCCCAAAGCCGGACCGATGGGGGGAGCGGGGGTAGCCTTACCGCCCGGTGCCTGGATTTTAATCTTGCCTGTGATTTCTTTCTTTTTTGCCATACAATACTCTTCTGCTCTTCACTTCCGTTTACTAGAAACTTATCCTTTGTTTACTGGACTACGGCCATTCGGTAGATTAGACCTTTTCCAATTGCCAATACTCGATATCCAAGGGGGTAGCCCGCCCAAAAATAGTTACTATAACCCGCACAGTCCCTTTCTCCGTATCCATCTCTTCGACGGTCCCCTCAAAACCTTCAAATGCTCCCTCTTTCACCTTGATCAGATCGCCCTTTTTAAACTCCATTTGAATCAGGGGAGATTCTTCCGGCCGTTCCATCTGGCCGAGCATCTTGAGAACATCTTCCGGGCTCATGGGACTGGGCTTGCCTTCGGTCCCGATAAAATCACCCACCCCGGAGGATTCCTTGATAACAAACCAGGCGCGATCCGGAATACTACCATCCTCGGTCATGGCCATTTCGATAAAAACATAACCGGGATACAGCTTTCGCTCATACACCCTTTGATGAGATCCGCGTACTCGCTTGATCCGTTCCGTAGGAACTACTATCCGACCGATTTCATCTTCAATGCCTTCGATCTGAACCTTGCGTATAAGGGCATCCCGGACCTGCTCCTCACGATTGGACGCAACCCGTAACACATACCATTTTTTTGCTGCTAACTCTACCAAAACTAGCCTCTGGTTATTTATCGTATCACTCGATTATTTCAACACGTGAATAAGACGAAATAAAACCTGAAATCCAAAATCCACCGCCGCCAAA
>JAKJEP010000372.1 GCA_022705365.1 Planctomycetota bacterium
GTATGACGGATCGAAGGTGGAAAGAGCTAAGAAAGGTATGGCAAGGGCAGGGTTACCCCGCTGGAAAATCTGCTGGCCATGTATCGGACCGTGAAAGAATGCGCTCCCTAACGACTCCAGAATTCTGCCAGGTCCTGATTATGGCCTTTTGAACCACCAAACTGCCTCGATCTGCTGTCGGGTGGTCCCGAGCGGCTTTTTTCCTAAAATCGTTGATTTTACAGTGGTTAGCCCTCTGCCGAAAAAAAGACCGTCGCCATAGGAGATGCACACGGTATAATGGCGGTTACATCGTCCAGTGTGGTTGCCGGACAAGTCGGTCCGGGAAATTGCCGTCAAGTGGAAAGGATGTACCATGAGAAAAAGAGTCAGGTTTCGGCTTGCATTGGAATACCTCGCTGTGGTGCTGGGCGTAATTTTTCTGAGTGGGGTGGTCCCGGCCGCCGATTTCGTCCTACCCGGGGAAATGGGGCTGCGGGACCAGTGGGTCCGAGAACACCTGAGGGCGGATCAACCGAAAAAACCGTTTTCTTTCGTTTACAATGGGCGAGATTCCGAGGGGCTGCTAAATACATGGCCGAAGACAGTCAAGAATGAAAAGCTGGATACAGTTCGAACCCGAAACATCATTACCTGGACGGACGCCGGGACCGGGCTTGAGATTCGTTGCCTGGCGGTGGAATATGTGGATTATCCGGCCGTCGAATGGACGGTATATTTCAGGAATACCACTGCCAGAGATACACCTATTTTGAAGAATATTCAGGGGTTGGATACAGTCTTTCACCGGGGTCAGGGCAGTGAATACATACTGAACGGCATCAAGGGGGACTGGACGGTGGCGGAGGGGTACGAACCGTACCAGATCGCCCTCGGCCCCAGCGTCCGAAAGGATTTCACTCCCAGCAATCACCTGGGCAAATCCTCTTCCGGCCCGGACGGCTGGCCCTACTTCAATCTGCAGGTGCCCGGAGGCGGTGTCATGATCGCGGTCGGCTGGCCCGGACAATGGGCCGCCTCGTTTATCCGCGACGGTTTGGACAGCCTGCGGATCCAGGCCGGCCAGGCCTTGACCCACCTGGTACTCAAACCGGGAGAGGAAATCCGTACTCCCCTGATCGCGATGGTCTTTTGGGAAGGTACCGATCTGGTGCGAGCGCAGAATCTGTGGCGGCGCTGGTATATCGCCCACAATATGCCCCGTACCAATGGTCAAACCCAGCAGACGATCACCCAAATCCAGGTCGATGGGGCCGATGCGGACATTTCCTACGTGAAAGTGTTCCTGGAGGCCGGTATCAAGCCGGACATCTGCTGGCGCGACGCCGGTGCCGGCGGCACCACCTGGTATCCCAGCCGCAACGGGCCTTACCAGGGTCCCCTGGCCTGGCTCAACACCGGCACGTGGGAAATCGACCCAATTACTTACCCCCAAGGCTTCAAACCGTTCAGCGACTGGGTACACGCCCAGGGAATGCAGTTTCTCCTATGGTTCGAGCCGGAACGGGTGGGCGATCCGAATTCCTGGCTGGGCAGGAACCATCCCGAATGGCTGCTGCCGGGGGAACCCGGTACCTGGAATTGGTCCCTTGACGAGGGAAACCCGGCGGCATGGCAGTGGCTGGTGGACCATATAGACGGCATGATTAAATCCCAGGGTATCGACTGGTACCGGGAAGATATGAATGGTGTCGGACCACTGCCGGCCTGGCATAACCATGACACGCCCGACCGGCAGGGCATCACGGAAAATCTGTATGTGCAGGGGCATCTGGCTTTCTGGGATGAACTGAGACGACGGAATCCCCATTTACGGATCGATTCGTGTGCCAGCGGCGGGCGGCGAAACGATCTGGAGACCATGCGGCGGGCAGTGCCGCTGACCCGCAGCGATTTCCAATCTCCGGATATGAACGGGGTCGTGGAGGGAAACCAGTGTCATACCTATGGGCTCTCGTTCTGGCTGCCGTTCTACGGAGGCGGCTGTTATTTTTACGACCGGTATTCCTATCGGAGTTTCTATATGCCGCTCTTTGGGATGGGACGGCTCACCCCGGAAAACACCGCCGCCCAGCAACAGGCGTACGCGGAATGCCGCCGGATTGCTCCCTGTATGCTGGGAGACTATTACCCATTGACAGGCTATAGCCTGCGCCTCGACCGATGGCTCGCCTGGCAGTTCAACCGGCAGGACAAGGGGGATGGAGTAATCCAGGCCTTCCGGCGCAGCCAGAATCAGCAAGCGTCACAGACCTTTCGTTTGCACGGACTCGATCCCGGGGCGGAATACGAACTCATCGACTTCGATGCAGCTGGCCCTACCCGCCTGACTGGTAATGACCTGATGGAAAAGGGGCTGATCGTCCAGATTGAAAATACCCCTGGTTCAGCGGTCATCACGTACCAGAAAAGTCCTGATTCAACTCGATACACCTTTTCCGACAGGAGAACTGGTCAGAAAAACAAGCATTTCACTTGGCTTGGCTCTCCGCTGAAAAATAAAACTTGCACAAAGGACATCGAATGTTATTTTTTATCTCAGGTGGTCGATTTTGATTCGTCCCTTCGTGGTCCATTTCAATCCGCCCCGTAACAGGAGAGATTAAAGAGGAATACCCTATGACCGATGACGCAAAGGCAACACACAACTTGTGGCACAGCCACAGCGAGCAGGAGCTGTTTCAGAAGTTGGACTCCGGCGAGCAGGGCCTTCAGACGGCGGAGGTGCGCCCCCGCCTGGAGCAGTATGGCCGCAATGCCCTGGAGGCCGAAGAGTCCGTCAGCGTGGTCAAGCTGGCGGCCAAGCAGCTTCACAGCCCGTTGATCTATTTGCTGCTCGGCGCGGCGGCGCTGTCGCTGGCTACCGGCCATGCCATCGACGCGGCCGTCATCGCCGGCGTGGTGCTGCTGAACACGATTCTGGGAGCCTCGCAGGAGTACAAGGCAGGCCGGGCACTGGGTGCCCTGCGTGAATTGGCGGCCCCGCATGCGATGGTGCTTCGCGACGGCCGGCGGGTCGAGATCCCGGCCGAAGAACTCGTGCCCGGTGACATTTTGGTAATCGAGACGGGCGATCTGGTCGGCGCGGATGCGCGTGTAATCCAGGCCGTGGAACTGCACGCCAACGAATCGGCCCTGACGGGCGAGGTGGAACCAGTCCATAAGGTTCCGGGCGTCGTGGATGTGGACCGCCCGCTGGCTGAGCGCCGGAACATGGTCTGGATGTCGACGGCCGTGACGGCCGGGCGAGGGCAAGCCGTCGTCGTCGGTACGGGGATGAACACGGAATTGGGGCGGATCGCTGGGCAGGTCCGACAGGCCGGGCGCGAGCAAACGCCGCTTCAGCAGCGCATGGCCCGGCTGAGCGTGATATTGGGCGCTGCCGGCGTGGGGCTGGCGATCCTGATCTTTCTGCTGGGCCTGCTTCGCGGCTATGAACTGGTCGAGATGCTGCTTTTCGCGGTGGCGGTGGCGGTCTCAGCCATCCCGGAAGGTCTGCCGGCAGTCATCAGCGTGACGCTGGCGCTGGGAGTCCAGCGTATGGCCCGCCGCAACGCGATCATTCGCC
>JAKJEP010000373.1 GCA_022705365.1 Planctomycetota bacterium
CGGGTCGATAAAAACCCCGATGTGCGTTTCCGCATCCGCCAGCAGATACCCGTTGATCGGATAAGAGCCTACCGTAAACCGCCGGAAGATCATCCCGCTGCCGATCATAACCTCACCCCCTGCACCCCGCTTAGATTGGCGGCCTGCTTCAAATCCGTATCTTCCAGGATAGTATTTTCAAATTGCGCATTTTCAAAAACGGCTTCCGGCAACTGGCAGGACACCAGCCGGCAGTCAATAAACCTGGCTTGGCGAAAGATCGCCTTGCGCAGCGCCGACGGAAACCGCACAAAAAAATAGTCCTCATCCTCCAGAACGCAGCCCCACCACACTGACCCGATAAAGGAAACCTCACTCATCCGTGAATGGCGGAACACCGTATCCTCAAACACGCACAATCCAAAGCTATTCAAACCGACTCCGCTCTGGGAAAACGAACACTCGCTGAAATGCCCGGCGGTAAAAAAGGAACTGGTCGCGGAAAATTTCTCCCATTGGCAGCGGCTATAACAGCCATGTTCGCACAAACAATGGTCAAACGAAAGCCCCTCCAGCCGGCAGCCGTCCGACCAGCAGTAATTAAACCGGCTCTCAACCAGCTTCAGGCCGGCAACCCGGCTATCCCACATACGCCAGCCCGACAGGTCGCTGCGCCGGGCCTCGAGATTCCGTACTTCCCCCCCTGCCACCACCTGATCGGAAAAAACCTGATCCACCAGTTGCCTGTCAGATGATTTCATGCGCATCCTCTCGATGGAGAAACGGGAGAATTACGATTCGCTTTTCTGCCATAAATAGAATATACTGGCTTGCCGCCATGAATCAAGAAAAGACCGGTCTCTGGAATCGAGAAAACCTGAAAAATCCGCATGGTACCCCCGACAAGGCCCAGCGGGTCCGGCAGATGTTTTCCGGCATTGCCGCCCATTATGACCAGTTAAATCACCTTTTAAGCTTGAATCAGGACCGCCGCTGGCGTAAAAAAGCGGTCCAATCCGCCGCCGCCGCACCGGGCCAGAAATTATTGGACCTCTGCTGCGGCACCGGCGACCTGGCCCTGGCCTTTGCGGAGAGGGAACCCAGGCTCAGCCAGATCACCGGCCTGGATTTTTCCGAACCCATGCTCACCCTGGCCCGAAAAAAACAACTGACCTTTCTGGCGCAAAATCCCCGTGACGCCCACAACCAGATAAAATTCCAATGGTTATGCGCTGACGCCCTAAACCTCCCCTTCCCCCCCGCCAGCTTCGACCGGGTGAGCTGCGCCTTTGGACTGCGAAACTTGCAAAACCTCCCGCAGGGCCTGAACGAAATCTACCGGGTTCTCCAGCCGTCCGGCAAAGCCGTCATCCTGGAATTTGCATTCCCCCGCCATCCCCTTCTGGCCGGTTTATATTCCCTGTATTTTAAACTTGTTATCCCGCTGGCAGGCAGTATCATTTCAGGAGATCGCAGCGGTGCCTATCACTATCTGCCCCAATCGGTACTCCGGTTTCTGGATCGGCCCCAGTTGGAACAATCGCTGATTCAGGCGGGCTTTGCTGCGGTGCATACGGTATTACTCTCCGGCGGCCTGGTGCTGCTGATCGTTGCGGATAAAGAATGACTGGTAAAAATAACGGCAATAAAACAGATCGTGTAACTCACTCGGCCCGGCCCGCTCCTCCGCCCTCTCGAAACGGCAGCAGTTCACCCACTCCGGAATCCGACCGACAGAAATGGTTCACCGACGGCGCCACCATGGAATATCCGCCCCTGGCCCGCACCCTCTACTGGCTGATTAACCTGCTGCTGTTCGGGCTGCTGAATCTGTTTTATCTGCGGCTGCGGACCGGCTCCTTCTGGCCCTTCGATGGCCCCTATGAATCCCGGTTTTTCATACCCGAATTGCTCGCCCCCCTGAACATCTTCCAGTTCCCCACCTACATCCTGGTCATCGCCCTGATTACCGCCCTGCTCTGCACCGTTCCCATCCTGATAGCGCAATTATACAACCTGCTCTTCAGCCTCCCCTTCTTCCTGATGGTATTTTTCCTGGGGCACAATCCCATCCTGAGCCTGTGCCTCTTTGTCAGTTGTGCCATGGCCGGCTTCCGCCCCCTTCGCTTCAAATCCAAATTTGTCGCCGCCCTGGTTTGCCTCATCCCCGAGCTGCTCTACTGCATCCTCTTCAGCGGCGAAAACCCCCAGCAGGACATTCTCCGCTGGGCCGTGCTTTATTCCCCCTGGGCGCTGGCGTTTCTCTTCGGCATTGCCATCTTCGCCATCGTGTTGACCATCGGCCACTTTCTCCGCTACCGCGCCGGCATCCTCATGCCGCTCTTTGCCCTCCTGCTGGCCGGAACCGTCGCCTTCTTCAACCACTCCATCGGCATGACCGAACGGGATTTCCAGGATCAGGTCAGCCGCTTCAATCCGGCCCAAATCCCTGAATTCCAGAATCGCAGCATCGTTCCCCTCCTCGAAGAAGAGCGGGCACGCCGACTCGAACGAGAGCCGTATCTTAATCCCGAAGTCGTCATGTCGCGCCTCCGCATGGAATGGCGCTGGGCCTATCGCATCGGAACCGCCCCCGATATGTCCGTCATCATGGACAGCGGCCCCATCACCAACCCCATCTCCCTGGCCAACCGCGAAGTCACGCGCTTCTATCAGGCCAAACTCAACGCCGTGGACCAGATCGATAAATTCATCCGCCGCTACCCCCACGAAAAACGGGTCGCTGACGCCCTCTATTACAAGGCCCTCATCATCGACCTCAACGTTGATCTGCGGGCCTTACGGAACGAGGATACCTTACAATTCTACCTGAATTTCCCCTCTGCCGACTCCCGGAACGTCTGGCAGGAAATCCTGAGCCGCTTCCCCGATTCGGATGTCGCCATTGAGGCCCGCTGGCGCCTGGCTCGCCTCCTGGCAGCCCAAAAATCCTCCGACCCTTCCGGAACCGACTCCTTCGGCCAGGCTCTCAAACTGCTGGATGAAGCCAGCCAGCTCTGTAAAACCCGCCTCGAAGACCGCAAAAAATCCTCCGAAAAACCGGGGTTCTGGTTCTCTCGCCTCGGTACGGTTTTTACTCCCGTTGAAAAAACCATCACCGACCAGCGATTGACTTCCCTGCAGAAACGGATTGCCGAATGGCTGCTCCGCCTCGGCAGCGACAACCGCACCGGCCTGCCCGAACACGAGGAACGCCTGACCGCCTTTGCCGCCCTGAATCCCTATCAGCTCAATTATGAGGAGCAGCTCAAGACCCTGCAGTTCAGCGCCGCCCAGCCGGACCCGCTGCTGGACAATATCGAGCTGGCCCTGGTTCTGCTGCTGCCGGACCCCCAGCAGAAAATCCAGCGGCTGACCGACCTCATTTCCCAGTATCCCCAAAGCGACGGCGCCATCGAAGCCCGCCTGGAATTGGCTCTGGTCCTGCTGGACGAAAAAAATCGCACCGAATATCCCGGCGACCGCCAGGTTCTGCTCACCCGCGGCCGCGAATACCTCCAGCAAATCGTTGCCCTCCGCCCCGATACCTTCTGGGCGGATTTCGCCCACACCCTCCTGCAAAATA
>JAKJEP010000374.1 GCA_022705365.1 Planctomycetota bacterium
GGTTTTCTTATCAAACTGGAACAATACTTTACCCGTGGGGTCAACGATAGACGCTGCACCGCACCTGATCTTTCCCTTTGTGCCCACGAGCAATTCATCTACACGGCTCATGGTTTTTGGTATATGCCGGCACTGGCTGTTGAGGATACTGCCATCGGCATATTCAAACTCAACATAATGGTGGTCGAATATTTCGCCGTTATCTTTTCCTTTGCGCACTTCACGGCCACCCATGCCCTGTGCTTTTACGGGGTAACCACCTTTGAACCAGTTGACCACATCTATATTGTGGATGTGCTGCTCGGTGATATGATCGCCACAGAGCCACACAAAATAATACCAGTTACGCATCTGGTATTCCATCTCGGTTTGACCTGGTTTACGTTTATTTACCCAAACGCCATCATTATCCCACCATGCCTGTGCTGAAGTTATGTCCCCGATAAGGTCTTTGCGCTTATACAGTTCGCGGTAAGAGTTCTGGTAACGGCGTTGCAGACCCACCACCACATTCAGTTTCTTTTGTCTGGCCTGTTCTGCTGCTGCCAGCACTTTTTGCACGCCGGCCGGGTCTGTTGCAACCGGCTTTTCCATAAACACATGCTTGCCCGCCACAATGGAGGCCCGCAGATGCTCCGGCCGGAAATGCGGCGGCGTGGCCGTAATAATCAGATCAATATCCGTTTTCAGCAGCTTCTGATACCCGTCAAAGCCGGTGAAACAGGTTTCCGGCGTCACCTTGACCCGTTTGGCAAAATTCTCTTTCAAATTTTCTTTGATCGCATTCAGTGAACCGTCAATCCGATCCTGGAACAGATCGCACATGGAAATCAGTTCCACATTCTGATCGGCATTGAAACAATCGATCATAGCTCCGGTAGCCCGGCCGCCGCAGCCGATCATCCCAATCCGGATTTTATCATTCCCAGCCGCAAACACCCGCTCCGCTCCCGATAGCACCGCCGCCACCGACAACGCCGCCGAGGTCTTCATGAAATCCCGCCTGGAAACCACCCTCTGGTCCTGACCCTTACTTTTGTTTCTCATAACCTGTCCTTTCTATAGAAAAATAATTCCATAAAATTCCGTTAAAAATGACGGAACCGTCAAAAGTCGCTATTGACATTCAAAAATGGCTCTGGCTCTCCAAGTACAAGGGGTCGAAGAGCTTTTGACGCTGGCGTCAAAAACTATCGCAATACCGGTACGCATCAATCAAGGCTTTCTCCCCTTCTTTGCCCTCCTTGCTCTTGCCATGCTCCATGCACAATACCCCCTCATATCCTTTTTCGTAAATATGCTTGAACACATTCTTATAGTTGATCTCGCCGGTCGTCGGTTCCTTCCGGCCCGGATTATCCCCAATATGAAACGCGCCGATCTCGCTCCAGGCCCGGTCGATATTCGGAATCAGATTCCCCTCCGTAATCTGCTGGTGATACAGGTCGTTGATGATCTTGCAGCAGGGACTGTTCACCGCCCGGC
Source organism: Planctomycetota bacterium (assembly GCA_022705365.1). Classification (GTDB taxonomy): domain Bacteria; phylum Planctomycetota; class Phycisphaerae; order Sedimentisphaerales; family SM23-30; genus JAKJEP01. Next base: position 1,486 of record JAKJEP010000374.1, read on the forward strand.
AGATCTGATATGCCTGCGGAATCTTGGTCAAAAACAGCCCCGGATGATCCGTCCAGGCGTTCAGCGGCTCCAGCACAATCACCAGCCCCGTCGGCTCGCACACCTCGACACAATACCGCAGATTCTCAATGACATTGGCGGTCTGATAGTCCCACTCCAGATGGTCATCATAGTGGCCGGGGACCATCAAAGTCCACTTGGCCCGCAGCCGCTGGGCCGCCTCCACCGCATCCTTGGTCTTCTGAATCAGCATCTTGCGTATTTCCGGGTCCTGGGTCACAAACGACTTAACCCCGAAATCCGCATACGACACAAACGGCCCCAAATCCATCCCCAGCCGTTCCAGCTCCCTGGCGATGGCTTCCTGCTCAGCGACAGACCTGCCCTGGATGCCGTTGTCAAACACCGCCCGGAATCCCTGGTCGCTCATAAATTTAATCTGATCGATTGCATCATTGCCGGCGTGCTGGGCAAACATCCCGAAATGCGGCGCATATTTCAATTTAAACTTCCCGCCGGCCTCGGATTTTGTGCCTTCCTCCGCCTTGGCGGCTGCCGACATGGACAACGCCGCTAAACCCGATGCCACCCCCGCCGTCATAAACTGCCTTCGATCCATAAAATTCACCCTTTTCCCCCTATCCCGCGGTTACGTCATCTCTTTACCAACACCATATATCATTGGCTCAATCCTGCTTTTCCGGCAACATAGTGCAAAATGCCGCATTCTTCAACTACCAATTTTTACCATTGGATTATTTTATACAAAACCGATGGTATTTACCAAAACCATAAAGCATAAAACCGCGGATCAAACCATCACCAAACAATCTCTATCTTTTGTTTTTACAGTTACTTACAACACATCAACGGTTATGCCTCTTGCAAAGATACACCATCTGCCTAATAGGAACCGCACCTGACAAAATGGTTTGCCGCTAAATCATCCGATTTTTGCACATTTTAGACTCGTGTCCATAACCGTAATTTATGCACTTTCCTCTTCCAGACTACTTGAACCAGGTAGAACAAGTTCCCCTCCGACCCGAAATATCTTCCAACTTGTACTTTATAGCGAAAACTGTCATAATTTTATTATGCCCCTGAACGATGAAATATTTTAAGGAGGAAATAACATGAAGATTAAAGTGCTTGGTTTCGTTTTCGGACTCATTGTGGGACTCATTGTTGGCAGTTGCTGCATTGGTTTCGTGTGGTTTTTTAAGGAAGCCAGGCACATGTTTGACCCAGTCAGCCTTTCAACACAGGAAATCCTTGATAGAATTGAAAATGAGGTAGGTTTCATGATACCTCAGAGCGCAGCAGATATTCGCTATTATCGAATTATCAGTATGGATCCTGAGAATTGGTTCGCTTTCAGCGATAAAGCCGATGCAATCAGCGATTTTATTAAGCACCATAGTTTCGTTGTTTCAGAAAAAACCGAGACACGACATCCGAGGATTTATAATGATAAAAACTACAAGGAAGAGTGGTGGCCAAAGTCTTTTGAAAATTGCGAATTTTATAAAACCACAAGGGCCTGGATGGCATATGATCGCGTAAACGGTCGTGTATATATACACTTCTGGTCATGAGACGCGCATAAAAAAAGCCTGCCGGGGTCTTCCGGCAGGCCTACATATTAAACAGTTGTACTGCAACGAGAATATGCTGACACTCCATTCATCTACCCCGAAGGGGATGAATTTCTAGTATCCCTAGAAAGGAGGTGATCCAGCCGCAGGTTCCCCTACGGCTACCTTGTTACGACTTAGCCCCAGTCACCGAGCTTACCATCGGCAGGCGCCCCCTTTCGGTTAGCTACCCGACTTCAGGTACTCCCGGCTCCCATGACTTGACGGGCGGTGTGTACAAGGCTCAGGAACTTATTCACCGCAGCGTAGCTGATCTGCGATTACTAGCGATTCCGACTTCATGCAGGCGAGTTGCAGCCTGCAATCCGAACTGAGACGCGGTTTTTCCGATTTGCTCCACCTCACGGTCTTGCATCGGTTTGTCCGCGCCATTGTAGCACGTGTGCAGCCCTGGGCATAAAGGCCATGAGGACTTGAC
>JAKJEP010000375.1 GCA_022705365.1 Planctomycetota bacterium
AGGAGCCGGGCGGGGTGTATTTCAGCCCGCCGTACAAGGGGATGCCGCTGGAGAACGCGACGCTGGATGATATTGAGAAGTATCCGTGGCCGCAGGTGGCGCATCCGAGCCGGTTTGCCGGAATCCGGGAGGAGGTGCGCAAGCTGCGGGAAACGACGGACTATGCCATCATCGGCAGTATCGGGCCCAATACGGTGGAGAAGATCCTGCATTTGCGCGGGCTGGAGAATACGATGATGGATATGGCGCTGAACCAGGACTTTTTCCTGGCGCTGCTGGGGAAGATTACCAGCCTGATGGTGGAGGCGACGGATAAGTTTCTGGACGAGGTGGGCGAGTATATCGATATCTTTCTGATGGGCGATGACATGGGCACGCAAAATGCGCCGATGTTTTCGCCGCAGATGTACCGGGACCTGGTGAAGCCTTCGCACGCGGCCCTGGTTGACAAGGTGCACCAAAAGAGCAAGGCGAAGATCTTTTTCCATTCCTGCGGGGATGTATATCCGCTGATGGGGGATCTGATTGATGTGGGGGTGGATTTGCTGAACCCGGTGCAGGTGGCGGCGAAGGATATGGGGGACACAGCTAGGCTGAAACGGGAGTTTGGGGACCGGATTTCGTTTTGCGGCGGGATTGATACGCAGACGGTGCTGCCCAAGGGGACGCCGGCGGAGGTGCGGGCCGAGGTACGGAGGCGGATCAAAGACCTGGCGCCGGGCGGCGGATTTGTATTGGCGGCGGTGCACAGCATTCAGCCGGATGTGCCGCTGGAGAATATTGAGGCGATGTTTGACGAGGCGAAAAAGTCTGGACAATACCCGATAAAACTGTAAAAATTAAAAAACCAAGAGCAAAAATGAGGAAGAAGTACTTTTGCTTATAGATCATGACATGATTAACAGGAAACAAAAGGAACGATGAAGAATAAAATTGAATTACTGACGTCGCTGCGGGCAACGGGGGTGGTGGCGGTCATCCGGACGGACAATCCGGGCGACCTGGTGGGCGCGGCGAAGGCGCTGCGGGACGGGGGCGTGAAGTTTATCGAGATCACGATGACGATTCCCGGAGCCTTGAAGATTATCGAAGGAGCCAGCGCCCAGGTGCAGAAGGAAGACATTTATGTGGGAGCCGGCACGGTGCTGGATTCGGAGACGGCCCGGGCGGTGATTTTGGCGGGTGCAAGTTTTGTGGTGGGGCCGACCTATGAGCCGGAGGTGGTGCAGCTTTGCAACCGGTACAGCATCCCGGTAATGCCGGGAGCTTATACACCGGGTGAGATCATGGCGGCATGGAAAGGCGGCGCGGACGTGGTGAAGATTTTCCCGGCGGATATCGGCGGGCCGGGCTTTTTGAAAGCGGTGAAGGAACCGCTGCCGCAGATTGAACTGCTGCCGACCAAGGGAATCAATTTTGAGACGGTGGGTGCATTTATCAAGGCCGGCGCGATCGCGGTGGGGACCGGGACGGCGCTGGTGAGCAACGAATTGATTAACAGTAAGAACTATAAACAAATCACAGACAACGCGAAACGATTCACGCAGATCATCCAGGACGCGCGGGCAGGAAAGTAGAGGTTTTATCCTATGGCAAGCAATAAGAAGAAGGCGGTATTTTTCGGGGAGCTGATGATGCGGCTGGCGACCAAGCATTACGAGCGGATCGTGCAGGCGCGGGAGTTTGAGGTGGATTACACCGGGGCGGAGGCGAACGTGGGCGTCTCGCTGGTGAATTACGGGATGGAAAGCTACGTGGTTTCGGCGGTGCCGGACAATGCGGTGGGCCAAGCCTGCCTGAACGCCATGCGGCAATACGGGCATAACATTGATTATGTGCAGAAGCGGGGCTTCCGGCTGGGGATTTATTACGTGGAGACGGGCGTCTCGCAGCGGCCCTCGACGTTTTTGTATAACCGCAAGGGCAGTGCCATCACGGAGATGCGGGTGGGCGATTACCCGTGGGCGGAGATTTTCGCGGGCAAGGACTGGTTCCATTTCACCGGGATTACCCCGGCCCTGGCGGACAGTGTGGCGGAGATCACCAAAGAGGCGTGCATCGCGGCCAAGAAGGCGGGCGTTACCATTAGCTGCGATCTGAATTTCCGCAAGAAGCTGTGGTCGAAGGAAAAGGCCAGCCAGGTGATGACCGACCTGATGCAGTATGTGGATGTGCTGTTCACCAACGAGGAAGAGGCGCAGACGCTGTTCGGCATCCACGCCAGCCAGACGGACATCACCTCCGGCAAGCTGAACAAGGACGGCTATGAGGATGTGGCGCGGCAACTGGTGAAAAAGTTCAATCTGAAATATGTCTCGATTTCGCTGCGGGAGAGTATTTCGGCCAGCGTCAACGACTGGTCGGGGATGATCTACGACGGCAAGAAAAGCTATTTCAGCCGGGTGTATCATATCGACCACATCGTGGACCGGATTGGCGGCGGTGATGCGTTTTCGTCAGGCGTGATTTACGGCCTGCTGAACGGCTGGTCCATGCAGGATACGGTGGAATTCGCGGCGGCAGCTTCGTGCTTGAAGCATACGATCCACCGGGATTTTAACCTGGTATCGCTGGATGAGGTCATGGCCCTGGTGAAAGGGGATGCCTCCGGCCGAATCCAACGCTGACCGAAAGTCCATTCTAACTGGAAAAACCAGCCCTCTGTCGATGCCGGCAGAGGGCTTTTTATTAAAAAAATAGTGATGTTGATCGGTGCCTGTCCGATCAAGTGGTGACAAGGACAAAAATTTTATTTACAACCTTCCCCTTTGGGATACATCGGTCTTGCGTCTGTGTTAGGACAGGCACCGATAATCTCATCGCCTTTCCATGTGTAATGATATTCAACGTTGTTAATCACTTCCACAGTTGTTTTAATCGGAAGGCCATATTCGATTACAATTGTCATGTTATCCGGCAAAAATACACGTTCAATGAAGGCGAAGTCGCCCATCATTTTAACAGGAACGCTTTTTCCTCCCACGGTTAACCGGACCGAATCGGCGGGTGTCCATTTTGGAATCCGCACAAAAACATTGTCTTTCTGTTTGGGAATAATGGTTAGTTTTGCTTCGTCGTTACGTTCGCTGATGATTTGCACGTTTTTGTCTTCGTAATCGAAATGGAAATAGACTGTCAGGCCCGCTTCGTCACGAATGGCAATATGCTTATACATATCACATAAACTATGTAATACAGCCGCGGTTACATCCGTATAGGATCGCAAACCTCCCTGGGGATGCAAATAACAACTCCATGCACCAAGCAACCGCAAATCCAAGTTCCCTTCCGCATCGCGTGCATATTGTGCCGGACACTGGGACGGAATAATTTTCGCCCGTACCCATCGTTCGGCGTCATCGAGGTATTCTATATGTCCTGTCTGTAGGCCCAGCCACAAAGCCAACTGAGCAGCATCGCCGGGGGAAGAGCTTTCGGGGATGTTGGTTACCGTCTCGGGGACCGTCCCAAGGTCATGGCAGGCGTATCCTGACTCGCGAACAAAACTTTTAACCGTAACTTCATAGGTTGATTTTACCGCATC
>JAKJEP010000376.1 GCA_022705365.1 Planctomycetota bacterium
ACCAGGGGGATACGATGTTCCCTGGCCATCCCACTAAAATAGTAAAAAAAATCTTGACAGACAAAGGGAAGTCATTCAGAATAGAATTTGCATTGTCGTAGAAATGGCTATATGTAAGTTATGAACGAGAAGATACACCGAGGTTTATCGCTGCCACTTATAAAACACTATCTGGTAAATACTTATATGTTTAAGAAACCCGGTTTATTTTTTTTTGCGGCGATACTGGCAGTGTGGGCTAAAGTGGCGGAGCAGTGGAGTGAAAATTCCGTCCCTGCAAAACAGGCGGATAGTGCGGCGGAGACGGTATGGTGGCAGAGTTTTCAGGATGCGGTACTCAATCAATTGATAGACAAAGCCTATCAGAACAACTTGTCCCTCCAGATTGCCGGCGCGCGTATCCTGGAGGCGCGGGCCAGACTCAACCAGACCATCGGCAATTTGTTTCCCCAGCAGCAGGTTATCACCGGGGATCTTAATTATACCCGGCTGAATGACGGTCTGATTTCCAAACTTCCCGGTATTGATCCGGACCATGTGACCGACCAACTGCTATTTGCCGCTACCTGGGAAATTGATTTTTGGGGGAAGTATCGCCGGAGTATCGAGGCCGAGGAGGCAACGTATCTGGGATCGGTTGCCGCTTATGAGGATGCGCTGATCACGCTGATCTCGGATGTGGCCGCCAGCTATGTGAATATACGGACCCTAGAAGAGCGGCTGGGTGTGGCGGCGCGAAATGTGGAGACGCAAACAGAGAGCCTGCGTATTGCGACGGCGCAGTTCCAGGCGGGAGAGACGGGAGAACGTGACGTGCAGCAGGCCACGACGCAACTGGCCCAGACGGAGGCACAAATTCCCCGGCTGGAAGAAACGCTCCGCCAAACCAAAAATGGGCTGGCGGTACTGTTGGGCGAGACGCCCGATCAGATGGACCGGATTTTGAACGGACCAGGGCGGATTCCTCCCTCCCCGGCCCGTGTGGCGGCGGGTATTCCCAAAGACCTGCTGCGCCGACGACCGGATGTGCGGCAGGCCGAACGGGCCGCTGCTTCGAAGTCAGCACTGATTGGGGCGGCCACGGCCGATCTGTATCCCTCTTTTTCTTTATCCGGCCAGTTGGGAGCGTCAGCCAATAATCAGGGGCAAAATTCTCTGACGGATATTTTTAACTGGTCCAGCCGCGACCTCAGCGCCGGGGCCGGATTTACTTTTCCCATATTCAACTACGGCCGGCTGGTTAATCAGGTGCGCGTGCAGGATGCGCAATTTCAACAGGCGGTACTAAATTATCAGAATACGGTGTTGGTGGCGCAGCAGGAAGTGGAAAACGGGTTGGCGAGTTTTGTTTGTCAGCAGCAGGCGGTTGACCGGTTGACACAGGCGGCCTCCGCGGCTCGCCGGTCCACGGAGTTGGCCATGCTGCAATATAAGGAGGGCCAAACGGATTACACTACCGTGCTCACTGCGGAGCAGGCACAATTGTCGGTGGAGGATGCGCTGGCCAGCAGCCGGGGCGGTGTGGTGCAGGGAATTATATCGGTTTACCGGGCGCTGGGAGGGGGATGGGAAATTTGCCAGGGCCAGGATGTGGTTTCCGAGGAAACCAAGGCGAAAATGGCAGAGCGGACCCCCTGGGGCAAGCTGCTGGAGCCGTCGCAGCATATGCCGGCGTCCATGGTGGAAAAGGATACAACCCATGCGGAGGAAGTACAATACCCGCAGATAAACGGGAGCATAAAACCATGAGAGTGAAAGCATTTTTACTGCTGGGATGTTGGCTGGCGGCCGTACTATTTGGGATAGGCTGCCGCAAACCTGTCGAAGCCCCGCCGCAGGTTCCGCCCTCGGTCACGATCATCCATCCGATGGAAGAAATGGTTACCAATTCGATTGAGCTGACCGGGGTGGCGGCCGCCTCGCGGAGCGTGGATCTGGTAGCCCGGGTGTCGGGTTATCTGCAAACGATTAATTTTGAGGACGGAACGTTTGTCGAGGAAGGCCGGCTGCTGTTTGCGATTGAACCGGATACGTATGAGCAGCAGTTGCGGCTGGCGCAGGCGGAGTTGACCAAGTCGCAGGCCGAATATGACCGACAGACGGAATTATTGAAGAATAACGCTACTTCGGTGGCGAACGTGGAAAAATGGCTGAGTCAACGGGATCAGGCGGCGGCTCAGGTGGAACTGGCGAAATTAAATCTGGGATATACCAGCGTATCGGCGCCTTTCAGCGGTTATATCGGGCGGCGGCAGGTAGATCCGGGCAACCTGGTCAGTCCCAGCGGGAATGTACGGCTGGCAACGCTCGATCAGATTATACCCATCTACGTGTACTTTAATCTGAACGAGCGGGATGCCCTGCAGGTTCGCGAAATGATGCGGAAGCAGGGAATGACAGCGGACGGTGGAGCGGTGGGGAAGGCGCCGGTGTTCGTTGGTTTACAGAATGAGGAAGGCTACCCGCATGAAGGGACACTTGATTTTCTGGACCGGGCGGTCAGCACGTCCACAGGGACCATTGAGATGCGGGTCGTGTTGAAAAACGAAGACAAGACCTTTTTCCCGGGGCTGTTTGCCCGAATCAAAATTCCAGTCGGTGAAGCGCAGCCCATGCGGGTGGTTCCGGGTGCGGCTTTCGGCAATGACCAGGAGGGAGATTACGTGCTGGTGGTGGGTGATGGGGAGGTGGTGGCCCGGCGCACCATAGTGAAAGGACCGATGACGAAGACCGGTTGTGCGGTCCGCAGCGGGCTGGCACCGGAAGATCGTGTCATTGTCAGCGGGCTGATGAATGCCAGGCCCGGCGCCAGAGTTACGGTGGCCAAACCGAACACCGCCGATCTTCCGCCGGACATTCCGGCCCGTTAGCTATTTTGTGAAAGGTTCTCATGTTTGCCAAATTTTTCATTGAGCGGCCGGTGCTGGCGAATGTCATTGCCATCGTGATTATGCTGCTGGGCGGGGTAGCGATTTTTCTGCTGCCGGTGGCGCAATACCCGCCTATCACCCCACCGACCGTTCAGGTTACCGCCACGTATCCTGGTGCCAGCGCGAAAACCTTGATTGAAACGGTGGCGCTGCCCATCGAACAGCAGGTCAATGGTGTGGAAAAAATGCTGTACATGCAATCCACCAGCACGTCGGACGGGCGTTATACGCTGACGGTCACCTTCGATGTCGGCACCGACCTTGATTTTGCCCAGGTTCTGGTGCAGAACCGGGTGGCGGCGGCAATGTCACTGCTGCCCACGGCGGTCCAGCAGCAGGGCGTGGTGACCAAAAAGAAATCCACGGCTATCCTCCAGATCATCACGTTAACCTCTACGAATAAGGCGCATGATGCCTTGTTTCTGAGCAACTACGGAACGATTGAGCTGCGCGACAAGCTGGCCCGGCTGCCGGGCGTCGGCGATGTGATGGTATTCGGGATCGGGGAATACAGCATGCGGGTCTGGCTCGACCCGGAGCGGATGCGGCAGTGTTCGCTGATGCCGCGGGATATCATCAATGCCATCCAAAAACAGAATGTCAAGGTCGCC
>JAKJEP010000377.1 GCA_022705365.1 Planctomycetota bacterium
GATGGGATAGTGGTGGACCTGGGGAATTATTGAAAGAAAATTGTAACTTTGCGTTCTCTGGCATGAGAGCCTCTTGCAAAACCTCGTAAAACACTTCAGTGATAGGCTCATGGATGCGGGGAATTCTCAGCCGTTGTTTACCCATCGATAGGCGTCCATGTATCATTGCGGATCGCAAAGTTCGCAAACCGCCACAAACTCTCGGTGCTGCTCGTCGAGTTTGCCCAGTTCGTCTTCTATCATAGGAAAGAGCCAGCCTCGGATGCTGTTCCACAAGTGCCAAGACTTGCTCTTGCTGTCATGCCTAGTCTCCTCATGACGAGTTAGTTTAAACTTCGACAGACATAGTACAGCATTGAAATGAACATAACAAACTATAAATAATGCATTTATAGGTTTTTTAAAAAAACGAATTTCATGCCTGAAAATCGATAGGGGTTTCGCTATAATAGAAACTCAATACTGATGCTTTCCGAAAGGTCTGCGGCTGGGCTATTCCGCCGCATTTCGGAGGGTTTTGCAAATGGCTCTGATAAAAGGAATTGTTGTATGAAATTTCATTCCTTGCATCGTATAAGCTTTTTTGCCGGAAAGGAAAATATGTACCCAAAAAGTAGCTGTCTCTCAGCCGGTTTGATCCTGGTTCTTCTTGTCACGCAGGCATTGCTGGCACAATCCTTTTCCAATAATGAATCGTCCAAAGAACAGCCGCCCCTGGCCGCAAAAAGCTCGGAAGGCATTCGAATCGGAGTTGCCGACAGTATGACGCCGGTTTTACGAAATACCAGCCAATCCGAATCACAAGCATTAGCCCCAGCGATTGCCTGGCAAGAGCCGGTTTCTCTGGCGCTAGCAAGAAATGAGTTTGAGAGTGCCCAGATTGTTATCGAGGCGTCTTCCGGACAAACTCTTCATGAGGTCAGGATTACGCTTGGACCTCTCACACAAAACGGCAATCCAAGCCAACTCTGGCCGGCAGAGAATATCACCCTGTGGCGCTTCGAGGATATCGAAGTGTACAATCTCTGGGAGCCGCATCAAAGCCTGGGCTGGTTTCCTGACCCGCTGGTACCGTTGAATGAGCCTTTTACGGTTGAAGCCGGGCTGCGTCAGCGGCTGCTGGTCTGTTTCTTCGCCGCTTCTGAAATGCCGGCCGGAACCTACCGTGGCGAACTGACCATAACAACGGCAGGTGCCGGGGAAAAGCGACTCCCGATAGAAGTGACGGTATGGGATTTTCTATTGCCGGTGGAACAGCATTTTACCCTGACCATACCTATCTGGGGAGGCCAGATGGAGAACATGTATCCGGGTACTGATACCGCTCGGCGGCGAGCGACCTATCTGGATATGCTGTATGACCATCGGATCTCTCCCTTTCCGCTGGAGGATGACGAGATCGAACACGCCATCGTCAGGGGAGTCCGCAAATTCAATCTCGGCTGTTTTGATAAACATAATGTGGAATCCGAAAAAGCGAATTCGATAGGAAAGACAGCCGCTTTATGGCAGCAGAGGGGATGGGACAAAATGGCCCAGACTTTTGTCCTGCTGGGCGACGAGGCTCCCCGCGATTGTTATCCCAATATCCAAAAACAGGGCAAACGGATGGGGGAGCTGGCGCCCCATGTCGAGCGATGTTTTACCGTCTCGCCGGAAATGATCCAGGATATCTCCTGGATTCACGACCAGATGGACGGGGCCGCCGATACCGTGATTTTAGGGGCGGCCAACTGTTTCCCGACCGATAGCCTTTCGCGGCAGGTTCAGGCCGCCGGTTTCCAACTGTGGTGGTATTATGTGGCCAGCCACTATTATATCCCTCACTCCAGCCTGGAGGCACGGCAGGTCTTCTGGCGGCACTGGAAATACCAGGTTCCCAGCCAGCTTCACTGGGGAATGAGCTACTGGGGAGATTCCAACATCGCCGGCCGGGACGGCAGGAAATGGCCCCAGATCCCATGGGACAGCAAGCAATCACGCAGCGGGGACGGGTATCTGGTCTACCCCGCTCCGGGCGGCACAGCCTTTTATCCTTCCCAGCGGCTGGAAATGCTGCGGGACGGCATCGAAGATTATGAATATTTTTACCGGCTCCAGGAAGTGACGGACCGCCTTGAACAAACTCCGGACGCCAGTACCGCCCGCATCCGGGAAAACCGGCAACGGCTGGCCATCGATGACAAACTGGTGAAATCCTACAATGAGTATGATACCCACCCGGAGAAGTATCGTGCTTATCGAAAACTCCTGGCCGAAGCTATTGTTGCCTCGGAAAAAATGTTGTCGAACGGACCGAATCAAAAGAACGAAAAATAGTTTCATTAAACAGATTTTTGATAAATGAAAGGGGGCTGACCCGAATGGCACTGCTGTGATGATTTGGAATAGGCGCGGAAAATCCTCTGGCCCCAGGCGGTTGTTTTGTTAAAATAAGCAACCGTTGATTCTGTGGTAGTGGTGGACCTGGGGAATTATTGAAAGAAAGTTGTAACTTTTCAGCATTCGGGCGGGTATAAATTGAAGTAAAGATAGAAAAAGTCTGCTGATAAAGGAATGATCCATGAACCGGATAATAAAGTCGATTTTCGGGGCTGGCGCGGGGGTAAAAGGGCTGGTTTTTGCATTTTGTATCGGGTTATGGCTGTCTGCGGCGGCGCCTCTGTCTGCGGCGGTGGTCATCGAACCGAATTCACCGCCCCAGGTTATCGGACAATGCGGCCGGGGCACGCTGCTGGAGATTTCCGGCCAGCGGGTGCTGCTGGCGGCGGGCACACCCTATGAAATGGGCTATCAGCAGGGGTATCTGTTAAAGGACCAGGTGCGGCAACTGGTCCGCACGGTTTTGCTGATTGCCCGGGCCGCCGGTGAACGCTTCGATAACGCCGGTTTCCCTGGCGGCATCGAAAATGCCTGGCAGCGGACCCGCCCCTTTATCGACCCGCGCTACCTGGACGAAATCGAAGGCCTGGCCGACGGCGCCGGCATCCCTCTGCACGATGCCCAGCTGGCGAATATCTTCCCCGAACTGTTTCACTGCAGCGGATTTTCCCTGTTCGGCAGGGCCACCCAGGGCGGCCAAATGCTGCACGGCCGTATCCTGGATTACATGACCGAGGCCGGCCTGCAGGATCAGGCGGTGGTGATGGTGGCCAAGCCGGACGGCTTCCATGCCTTTGTCACCGTGGGTTATGCCGGTTTTCTCGGCTCGGTCACCGGCATGAACCAGCGGCAGATCGTGGTGGGGGAGATGGGCGGCCGCGGCGAGGGAAAATGGGACGGGATGCCGATGACCTTCCTCGTCCGCAAAGTGCTGGAAGAGGCGGATACCCTGGACCAGGCCGTCTCTCTATTCCGGGACACGCCCCGCACCTGCGAATATTATTACGTGGTTTCGGACAGCAAAATCCCCGACGCCCGCGGCCTGGCCTGCACCCCCGATCTCTTCGAAGTCATTCAGCCCGGCCAGAGCCACCCCCAATTGCCCCATGCCATCGAGGATGCCGTCTT
>JAKJEP010000378.1 GCA_022705365.1 Planctomycetota bacterium
GAAAGTGAATTCGGTGAAGGTGGAAAAGCCGTAAGCCGGCCATCCTTGGCTAATGTACAACCCTATGAAACGACATAATCCGAAGTTTGTGGTATTGAGCATTGACGGGGTGCCGCTGGATCTGGCGCGGAAGATGGCGGCGCGCGGGGACATGCCGAATCTGGCGCATCTGGCGGAGCGGTCACCGTTGCGGCAGATGCGGTCGGTGCAGCCGACGGTTTCCTGTGTGGCCTGGGCCACCTACATGACAGGCAAGAATCCGGGCAAGCATGGGATCAACGGCTTTATCGACCGGCGGGCGGACAGCTATAATCTGACGTTTCCCAACGCGGCGGCGATGCAGGCGGAGAACCTTTGGGAAATTCTTTCGCGGGCCGGTAAAAAGGTATTCGGGATGAATGTGCCGACCAGTTATCCGCCGCGGCGGGTAAACGGGATTTTAATCGGGTGTTTTCTGGCCCCTTCGCTGGATAAAGTTGCTTACCCGGCGGAGGTGTCGAATTATCTTCGTTCCATCGATTATCAGATTGACAGCGACGCGGCCCTGGCACGGCAGGACAAGCGGGCTATGCTGGGGAATCTGGACAAAGTGCTGGAAAAACGTTCGGAGGCGATGTTTCATTTTCTGGAGCAGGAGAGCTGGGATTTCTTTCACACCCATATTATGGGCAGCGACCGGATCAATCATTTTCTCTGGGGGAAAATGGAAGAGGCAGACCCGGAGTTTGCCCCGGCGTTCTATGCCTATTACCGGCGGATCGACGAGGTAATCGGGCGACTGGTGGCGCGGATCCCGGAGGAAACCCCGCTGCTGATCTTCAGCGACCACGGCTTCTGCCGGATTAAACAGGAGGTGCAATTGTCGCGGTATCTGGTGGAGCGGGGCTGGATGGCGGCGGCAGAAAAGGTCCAGCATCCGCTCTCGATTGATCCGGCCCGGACCCGGGCCTATTGCCTGATACCGGGACGGATCTATGTGAACCTGCAGGGACGGGAACCGGGCGGGATCGTGCCGGTGGAGGAATATCAGGTGGTACGGGAGGCCCTGACGAAAGATCTGCTGGCGCTGCAAACTCAGGCTGGTGATAAGGTAATCAAAAAAGTAATGCGGCGGGAAGAGTTGTATTGGCCGGACGGCTGTTTCGGCCCCCAGCCGTTCACGCCGGAAGAAGCGGCGCACCATCCGGGGACCTTCGGCCGGGCGGCGGATTTGATTGCGATTCCGTATGATGGATATGATTTGAAGCTAGGCCTGGCCGGTACCACCTTGTTCCAAAAAACGGAACTGGAGGGGATGCACACGTATGATGATGCCTTTATGCTGGCGCGGGGGGTGGAACTGCCGCGGGAGAATCTGGAGATTCTGCAACTGGCCAGGGCCATATTGAAACATATGGACCTGGAGACGCCGGCGGACCTGGATGGGGCTGGTTCGGCGGTTACGCCGGCAATGGAATAATACTATCAGGAGTATGATGAATGGATAGACTCGATCAACTGGAAAGCCAAAGCATATACATCATCCGCGAGGCGTATTATCACTACAAGAAGCTGGCGCTGCTGTGGTCGATTGGCAAGGACTCGACCACACTGGTGTGGCTGTGCCGCAAGGCGTTCTTCGGCAAGATTCCCTTCCCGGCCCTGCACATCGACACCAGCTACAAGTTTCCGGAGATGTACGCGTTTCGGGACGAGTACAGCAAGAAGTGGGGCATGGAACTGCTGGTCTCGCGCAATGAGGAGGCAATCGCCGCCGGGATGAGCTGCGGAAAAAAGCTGGAATGCTGCACAGCGCTGAAGACCGAGGGACTGAAGCAGGCGATAGCGAAATATGGTTTCGAGGCGCTGCTGCTGGGGATTCGGCGGGACGAGCACGGCATCCGGGCCAAGGAGCGGTACTTCTCACCGCGGGATGAGCAGTTCAAGTGGAATTATCAGGACCAGCCGCCGGAGCTGTGGGATCAGTACAAAAATCAGGCAGAGGAGAAAACCCATATCCGGGTCCATCCGCTGCTGCACTGGACGGAGCTGGATATCTGGCGGTATATCGGGCGGGAGCAAATCCCGATTACCCATTTGTATTTCTCGAAGGACGGCAAACGCTATCGCAGCATCGGCTGCACCACATGCTGCAGCCCGATTGTCTCCCAGGCCGGCAATGTGGAGGAAATTATCCGGGAGCTGGAAACAACCAACACCTCCGAAAGGGCGGGCCGGGCACAGGATAAGGAGGATACCTACACCATGCAAAAACTCCGCGCCTTGGGTTATATGTAATTTTATTAAGAGGCAATAGAAATGAATAACAAGATTGTCAAAAAAACCGTTCCTGTACGGATTTTTGAGAAAAATCGGTCATGGAATGTAATTCTTGTGCGCCTGCACAAGGTTTTTTGGTAAAATCATTGTTATCGTAAGGTGAATTTTTTTTTACTAACTCTGGAAAGGAGAAGTAAAAAATGAAAGCAATTGTGACAGCCTTGATGGTTCTGTGTCTATCGGTGGTTGAACTTTGTGCGGCCAACCTGCCTTCACCAATCGTGCCCAATGGAGTGGGGATGAACGTCCAATGGATAACAATAATTTCATCCGAGACCATGACCCAATTCATGGGCCTGGGCACCGGGTTGATTCGAACGCAGGGTTACTGGTGTAATGTCGAATATGGCGACCCAGGCAACTATTATTATGGTGTGGAAGGTTCCTGGGGTTACGATGCCTTGTACGGCCAAATCCATAATACCCCCGGACTTCGCAATTTGATAACCCTGGGTCTCCCCGCCCCGGCGATGTATGGCACTGACCACACATCAGAGACCTGGCAGAATGCGTATGCCGCTTTTGCCGGCAATTTCGCCGGACACTATTATTCCAAGGGTTACACCGGCAACATCTATGAAATCTGCAATGAGCCGCAAGGCGATGTCACCGGAATAGGTATCCCGAGCGTCTATGTTTCGCTGGTGCAGAAAGCCTATGCCGCCATCAAGGCGGCGGACCCCACCAGTACGGTTGTTGCCGGCTCAACCCAAAACATTAACAATTGGGTTATGCAAAACAGCGAAGGCTATTATTGGCTCGGACAGTGTGCCGCCCATGGCCTGTTGGACTATTGCGATGCCGTCAGTGTGCATCCGTACAACGGTGCAGACAATCCCGAGATGTTTGTTAGTCGTTATGCGTCTATGCGGGAAGCGATGTTGACCAACGGCGGCAAGGTATTGCCGCTGGTGGCCACGGAATGGGGTGTCCACACGTACGACCGCATAATTAATGGCCAACCTGGAGTATCGGAACAGGTCCAGGCGGATTACTTAGTTCGCTACTATCTGGTCAACCTCAGCCAGGGCATTCCGCTCTCAATCGCATTCGATTGGCAGGAGGACGCCAATAGTGGCTGGGGTGTGATGCATGCGACCTCCCCGCTTACGCCGAAGCCGGCCTATTATGCGATCCAGGAGATGACGGCGTCCCTGCAAGGCAAATCGTTTTCC
>JAKJEP010000379.1 GCA_022705365.1 Planctomycetota bacterium
TATAGGCCCGCGAATCTTTAGGGGACACACTAAAGGCGCAAAACGCGCACCGCGTCCGGCACACATTGGTATAATTGATATTCCGCTCGATGACATACGTCCGCCGGTCCGCCGGATGACATCGCTCCATCGCTTCCGCCGCCCGCCGGCCCAGCTCATGCAGCGAACCTTCCCGGTACAGTTCCATCGCCTCCTCAACTGAAATCCGCTGCGGCCCGGCCATCGCCTCAGCCTCCCGCCCCACAGCCGGCGGACAAATCCGCCCCCCGCTCCGGATAAAACCGCAGCTCCCGCTTCCGCTGCGTCAATTTCATCTCATACGCCAGCTCATAAAACCGCCGCAAACCCGCCTGCTCCTGCTGCCCAAATCCAAACCGGATATTCTCCGCAAAATAGCTCCGCCCCGCCTCCCGCGAAAATCCATGCTCCGGCCCATACTGCTCGATAAGCGCATCCAGATTCCGCATGCCGCTTTCATGCGCTTGCTCCAGAATCCTCACCAGCAGATCATAATTCCCCTCCTGCGGTACCACCCAAAACGCATACAAAAATGGCAGGCCCGTCCACTGCGTCCACACCTGCCCCAAGTCCAGTTGATACCCCCAGGCCCCCGTCAACTGCGGCAATACCTTATCACCGATCAGCAGTACCGACGCACACTCTTCCGCCCGGCCCGCCAGCGGCACCACCGCCAGCTCCCGCCCGTACACCCCCCGCCACAAAATCTGCGCCAGCACCACCGAAGTATGCGAATCCGTATCACAATAAAGCTGTTCCACCTGTTCCGGCGGCACTTGAGAGAAAACCCGCACCGTCACCACCCCCCCACACGATCCAATCGCCGGTACCGGCAGAATCTGCCACTGGGCCTCCGCCTTTTGATAATCGATACTCGGCAGCAGCGCTGCATCCACTCGCCCGCCGGTCAGGGCCGCCGCCAGCCGGGCCGGCACCTCCCGCCTCAACTCCACCCGCTCATCCCGTTCCAGTCCGTAGATCAGCGGCCGGGCGTTGAAAAACCGCACCGCCCCCACCCGAAACCGCACCGCTCTCTCTATTTTTTTGCTCACCGGATCATCCATCATACCTGCCCATTATAGCCCCGCCGCCCGCAAACACAATGGGTCCTCCCTGCTAAAAATTCCAAAACACAACTTGCATATCCGGCCATATTTCATACAATACATCCTTAATCTATTGCTGGGATACCGGTTGTTGATTTACAGTACTGGAGAACATGAAAAAGAAAATTGTTGACAATTTGAAGCGGATTCGGGATGACATCGCCGATGCCTGCGCCCGCGCCCGCCGCCGCCCGGAGGATGTACGGCTCATCGCCGTCACCAAAACCGTCGAACCCGACATCATCCGCCACGTCCTCGAGCTTAACCTCGCCGATCTCGGCGAAGCCAAAGTCCAGGACCTCCTCCAGCGCCACGCCATCATCGAAGAATCCATCCAGCGCCGCTCCGCCCTGGCTGCCGCTGACAATGCCCCGCCCCTGCCCCGGCCGCGCTGGCACATGATCGGCCACCTCCAGCGCAACAAAGTGAAACAACTGCTCCCCATCGTCACCCTCATCCACTCCGTAGATTCGCTCCGCCTGGCCGAGGAAATCAATACGATGGCCGCCAAACTCGGACTCGACCAGAAAGTCAAAATCCTCCTGGAAGTCAACACCAGCCAGGAAAAACAAAAATTCGGCCTGGCCGTCGGCGCCGTCACCGCCATGGCCGATCAAATCCAAACCCTGCCCAATTTACAGTTGGTCGGCATGATGACCATGGCGCCCCTCACCGAGGACCCGCAAATCCCCCGCTTCTGCTTCGCCCGCCTCCGCGAAATCTTCGAAGAACTGCGCGGCACCCGGGTCGTCGGCCCCGAATTCAAACACCTCTCCATGGGCATGAGCCAGGATTATATCACCGCTGTAGAAGAAGGCGCCACCCTCCTCCGCATCGGCACCGCCCTCTTCCAATAATTCCCGCTTCCGTTTCCCGGCCCCGGCAAGTACCCTGTTTTCACAATTCAGCGGGCTAATAATGGCGCCAACTTTTCCCGCGCCGCTTTCACATACTGAATCAAAGGAGCATACGGCTCCAGACGGTCGGTTTGCCAGAGCCACCGCAAAACCTCCTCCACCTCGAAATCAGCCATCGGATCGCCCGGCCCCGGCAAAAGGTTTTCAGGAACCTGGTTTTCCTTTCCCCGCCGCAATAAATACACCAGCGCCGCCGCCGCCCCCAATGCCATATTTAGCGGCTCTACTCCCTGCTGCCATACCACCTGCATCGTCCCAAACAGCCGGTCCTGCACCCCCAGCTTCCGCCGCGGATCCCGCCCGGCTCGCTCGATGGTGTCATCCAGAAACGGATTGGTCATCCGCTGCAAAAGATCCTCCGCATACTCCCGATAACCCGGCTCCGTAAACAACACGTCCTGCAAACCAGCATGTTTTTTTACCAGTGCCGCCCCCGACTCCCCCAAAAAGGCCTGCCGGGCAATCTTCATAATCTTCCCATCCCCCTTCAACTCCGCCATCTTCGTATAGCCCTTCCAGGCCCCCAGATAGGCCAGCAGCGCATGGATTGCATTGTGCCCGTACAGCTTGGCTTCTTCAAAGGGCAGCAGATCTTCCTTCTCGAGAAACACCTCAATACCGGGCCGGAAATCCCCCAGCCGGCACTGCGTCACCAGAATCTTATTAAACTCCTCTACCAGAAACGCCCGCTCAATCCCCGGCGCCAGCGGTTTCAGATTCTTTTGCGCGATTTCCCGGCTGTCCGTCACCACCTGGCTCATCTTGCCGATTACCGTATTCAAAAACTGATACTTCGCCGCCGGTCTCGTCGTGATTTTCTTCTGAATCTGCTCTTCCAGAATCTCCGCCGCATGATTATGATTCTCCGCCGTATAAATAAGAACCGGCTTTTTCCGGCTGCTTTGCAGGCCGGCGGCCATCAGGGAAGCCACGCTATTCTGGCCCGCATCGTAAAACGAAACCGAAGGCAGAGAGGTCACCATCTCGCTGGCCTGCGAAAGAACCTCCAGCAGAATCTTCCGGTCCTTCTCCTCCTGGGGATTATAGATTTCAATCCCATCGACGCGCACCACTTCAATGCGGTCCGCCCGGGCTATATTCACATAGTAGCTGCCTCCATTGGCCCGCACCGCCGCCACCAGTTTTGCGTCGATTTCCGAGATGACGATCCGGGCAAAATTCCCGCTCTGAAAAGCCTCGTGCACAAAAAGCCCCGCCTGGATCGGGCCGAACCCGAATCCAGCAAATACATGATCTTTCATATCCTGTTCCTGCTCAGCCCAGATGCTGATTTAAAAAGTTGATTTCGCTTTGCTTGTCCCAATATTCAACCATTTGCAAGGGAGTGGGTTTACTATGCGGATATAAAATCGCCTTGCCGTCGATTTTTGTTTCTTTGATCATTTTGAGCACATCAATGGCATGATCCAGCGACCCCACC
>JAKJEP010000037.1:0-301 GCA_022705365.1 Planctomycetota bacterium
TAAGAATCCAGCGTTTGCGGTTGCTGATCTTCCGTTTGGGCAGGAACAGCGTCCCCACTTCGTCCCCCGCCAGCAACCGGGGAATCACCTCTTTTTCCCGGCCGTGGGCCAGGATCACCTTGCAGCCGCCCTTGGCCGCGATGCGGATGGCGGCGATCTTGCTGGCCATCCCGCCAGTGGCGAATTTCGAGCCGGCCTGACCGGCCATCCCGGCGATCTCGTCGGTGATTTCATACACCACCGGAATCAGTTTGGCATCGGTATGCTGCTGGGGATTCTTATCATAAAGCCCCGCCACATC
>JAKJEP010000037.1:311-16083 GCA_022705365.1 Planctomycetota bacterium
CCAGGGCCGAGAGCTTGTCGTTGTCCCCGAACGCCAGCCCGATCTCCTCCACCGACACACAGTCATTCTCGTTGACGATCGGCACGATCCCCATGCTCAGCAGCGTCTCCATGGCGTTCTTGAGGTTTACGTACGATTTGCGGTGGCTCATGATCCGGTTGGTCAGCAGCACCTGGGCCACCTTCTGGCCGTACTGGCCGAACGCCTCCTGATACTGGTGCATCAGGATCCCCTGCCCGACCGCCGCACAAGCCTGCCGCAGCTTAACCTCGGTAATCTTGCGGGTGAATCCCAGGCAGTTGGCGCCCATACCGATAGCCCCGGAGGTGACCAGGATGACCTGCCGCTTCTGGCGGACCAGCCCGGCGATCTGCTCGGCGATAATGCGGAGAAAGTCAATATCGATGCCGCTGTTCTTGCTGAGCACATTGGTGCCGACCTTGATGACAATCCGTTTGGCCTGGGAAAAATCTCTTAGAGAGGACATGGCTTATTCATTTCTTTATGGGTAAAAGGTTTGGCCTGGGGACCGGAATACTCCGCGACGATCTGCCCCCGGCCCAGCAGCTTCCACTTGTAAATCACCAGCCCTTCCAGCCCCACCGGGCCGCGGGCGTGTATTTTGTTCGTACTGATCCCGACCTCCGCCCCCAGCCCATAACGGAAACCGTCGGCAAAGCGGGTCGAGCAGTTCCAGAAAACATCGGCAGAGTCCACCCGGTTCAGGAACTGCCGGGCAGCCTGGCTATCTTCCGTGACGATGGCGTCGGTATGATGGGAGCTGTAGGTGTTGATATGATCGATGGCCGCCTCCAGGCCATCCACCACCCGGATCGAAAGGATTAGATCGTTGTATTCCGTTTTCCAGTCCTGCTCATCGGCGGCCTTTACCTCGATAATATTTTGCGTCCGGCTGTCGCCGCGCAGCTCAACCCCGGCCTTTTCATACTCCGCCTTGATCCGCGGCAGAAATTCCCCCGCGATAGCCTGATCGACCAGCAGCGTCTCCATCGCGTTGCAGACCGCCGGGTACTGGCACTTGGAATCATAGGCGATACGGACGGCCTTCTCCAGATCAGCCGCCCGGTCAATGAACACATGACAGATCCCGTCGGCATGGCCCAGCACCGGGATGCGGGTATGGTCCATGATGTATTTGACAAAAGCGTTGGAGCCGCGCGGGATCATCAGGTCGATATAGCCCTCCAGCGCCAGCATGGCGTTCACATCGGCCCGCGTCTCCAGCAGGGCCATCCAGCCCTCCGGCAGTCCCGCCCCTTCGGATGCCTCGATGATTACCTCCGCCAGGGCACGGTTGGTATGCACCGCTTCCGAGCCGCCCTTGAGTAATACCGCGTTGCCGCTCTTGAGCGCCAGCGTGGAAATCTGCACCAGGGCGTCAGGCCGGGATTCAAAGATGATCCCCAGCACCCCGATCGGGGCGCTGACCTGATACAGCTCCAGGCCGTTATCAAGCTGGCGGGCGGAAAGCGTCCGGCCCACCGGATCGGCCAGCGTGATAAGGCTTTCGATACCCTCGATGGCCCCTTTCAGTTTGGCTCCGTCGAATTTCAGCCGCTTCAGCAGCGCCGGATTCAGATGGTCCTTCTGGGCCTGGGCCAGATCCTCCTGGTTGGCCGCGACAATCCGCTTTTCCTGTTGCCGCAAGGCACCAGCAATCGCCGCCAGCGCGCAGTTCTTCTCCTCCGCCGATAACGCCGCCGTCCGAATCGACGCCTGCCGGGCCTTAAATGCTATCTCCTGAATCAACGTAACATCTCCTGCCGGTCCTTCACCAGCCTTTACAACTCCTCATATCATTCAATCCCGGCATTTTAGCAAAAATTTCTGATAATACCCCAAAAAATCAGAAAGAATACACATAGCCAAAACTATTCCCCTTTTTCCCCGAATCGAACGATAACATAAATAAAAAATCCTCATAAGCAATTATTTCTTATGTATTTATGTCAATATTGAAACCTGTTATGGTACAGATGCCGGTTCCCGATACAGGCCGAAATCCGACAAGGCTGGCGCTACCGGACTCTTGACAACCCGCAGACGGAGCCGGGACGTGGTGGTTTCCGGTACCCTCCACAGGCGGCAAGCACCTATGGATTCCGCCCGGGCCAGTTCCTTCCAATCCCCCTCTCCGCCTTTGGCCTGGGTGTCCCAGACATCCACGGCTGCCTGCTCAACACGCTGCCCCAGCCGAACATCCTCCCGCAGACGGATCAGATTGAACGTCTTCTCGCCCGCCAGCGTAATTTCCACCGAGGCCGCGTGGCTCGTCCAGTGGTCGTTCGTAATCCAGGCACTCCACGGATCGCCGTCCAGCAGTTTCTGGGGGCCATAGGTGTCCGCATCGCCGCCGCGCACCTCCGAGGCCGCCAGAACCGCCCCTTGTGCCAGATTCTCCGCAAAGGTTTGGCGCAGGTGTTCGCCGAACGCCTTGAGACTGGCCACGTCGTTATCATCCACCAGCCCGCGCCGGTTCGGCGGAACGTTCAGGTTCATACCCTGGCCCAGCCCCACCGAAGCCAGGTAGATCTGCATCAGGTTTTCCGGACTGCGCACCTGCGGATTCTGCTCCTGGTGCCAGAACCAGCCCGGCCGGATCGAAACGTCCACCTCCGCCGGCAGCCAGTAGCGCCCGTCGCGGTGGCCGTGCTCACCCTCCGGGTAGTTCACGAATCCCCAGGCGTCGAAGCGCGACAGCGGCGAGCCGGTCTTGACCGGCTGGAAATCGCGCACGTGCGGGGTGTACGTGGTCCAGCACGGGTCCTGGGCGTAGCCGGATTCATTGCCCACCCATCGGATGTCGGGACCGACATCGGAATAAATAATCGCCTGCGGCTGATAGAGCCGCACCATGTCCCAGATCGTATCCCAATCGTAATAGGTAGCCGCCTGGATTTTCCTCGTGCCCCCGGCCCCGCCATAATACCCATCGCCCCCGTTAGCCCCGTCGAACCATATTTCGAACAACGGGCCGTAACCGGTCAACAGTTCCTTGATCTGCTGGTGATAAACTTTCACATAACCGGGCTGGCCGTATTCAGGATGGTTGCGATCCCACGGCGAGACGTAAACGCCGAACTTGATATCCGCCTGCCGGCACGCCTCGGCCATCTCGCGCACAATGTCGCCTTTACCGTTCTTGTACGGACTGGCGCTGATATTGTGCGGGGTGCTCTTGGTTGGCCAGAGACAGAAGCCGTCATGGTGCTTGCAGGTCAGGATGATGCCCTTGAACCCGCCGGCCTTGATGGCGCCGGCGATCTGGTTGCCGTCGAACTCGGCAGGATGGAAGATTTCCGGTTGCTCGCCGCCGCTGCCCCACTCCGCACCGGTGAAGGTATCGACCCCGAAATGGCAGAAGGCATACATGCCCATCTCGTGCCATTTCAATTGCCGCGCCGAAGGAACCGGGCCAAACGGCTCGGGCGGCGCGACCTTCCCGGCCGTCGCCGGCAAACCAGAATCACCCTCGGCCGCCACCGCGGCACACATGGTCAGAAAACCGGCAACTACAAACACAGCGTTCCAAATACTTGCTTTCATAGGTGTACCTTTCTTTTCTGTCAGGGGGGAATAATTTCCCCTGCTGATTTTTTAGATCCGAAACAAATTTTGTGAATGTTCTGAATGTCGTCTGATGGCAATAATACGTAGTGTAGCCCCAAATTGCGTATCACTCTCAGCGCGGATAGAACCGGTCCCGCTGCAGGCCGAGCTGGCGGTGCAGCTTGGTCAGCAGCCAGAAGGCGTAGGGAGCCAGCCCGCCCGTAAGCATCGCCGAAAGAAAAATCGTAAACGTAATCCCGCTGTACTGGTTCCAGCCGGCCGAACCTTTCAGAACACACAAAAGAAACGCCGCCTGTTCGATAACCATACTCATTACCAACGTGATGACAATCAGCGTCACGGACCGCATCCCATACAGGACTTCCCGCATCCGCACCAGCAGCATCGCCATCAGCCCGAAACACAGGGCGTAACCGCCCAGCGGCGAACCGCTGGTAATGTCTTTGACCAGTCCCAGCACCCAGCAGGCAATCAGGGCATCTTTGTCCGGGGCGCGAAAAGCCAGAACCACCGCCGCCAGCAGGAGCAGGTCGGGGATCAGCCGCTGCTGGCCGATTCCAATCCGCCGGCAAATGCTGACTTGCAGCACCAGGCTAATCAAAACCAGAATACCAAAGTTAAACCAGCGCATATTCAATTATTCAGGCCTGCCTTACTAAAATCCCTGGGACTCGCCGCCATTCCGGTCCGTTATTCCTCCCAGAGCGGATTGACCACTACCACGCTGTCCAGCGCATGCAGATCGACAGCCGGTTCCACCAGGATATGCCACATCAGCGGATTCTCCGGATCCTTCTGGCAGTCCTTAACCATCCCCACCAGCGTTTCCACCGGCAGATAACGCGGATCGGAACAGGCCAGCACCGCATCGCCCGCCCGCACGGGATTCCCACGCACCTCCACCATGGCAACCGCGATCTCCCCCAGGGATTTCACTTTCAATACCCCATTCGCCCGCCAGATTTCATTCCGGTTGGGATGCGGTTCGATGATGACCGGCAGACTGAATCCGGCGTCCGAAATCAGCCGAAACGAAGAATATTTCAAGCCCACATTGTTGATTCGGCCCACCACGCACATCCGGCACAGAGATTCCGCCGCCCCAGCCGCCTCCCCCTTGCCCGCCGGCCCCATCGGTCCTAGAACGATTTGATCCATCGCAATCTGCTGGAGAGATCCCTGGTTCAGCTTTTTGCAGTAGCGCCAGTGCGTGGCGTCACTGCCGATCACGTCAGCATCGATCAGCAGCGCCCGGGCCTGGCCGAAACTTTGCCGGACTCCCGTTAACCGGTCCACCGCCGCCTGCAAATCCCGATTGGCCTGGATGAGATTCATTCGCTGTTTTTGCTCATACAGCAGCATCTCCTTCAGCTTCTGGTATTTTTGCTCCGGTGTCTCCGCCGAGGGCGGTTCCGGCAGTTTTTCCGTCACCAGCAGCGTCATCTGCCGGCTGCCCTGGCTGAATGGCCCGATCAGCGCGGAAAAAAGATGGTCCACCCGATCCGTCCATCGCTGCGGCAAAAACAGGAACAGCACCGACACCACCATCATCCAGGTAAATACCTGCTGACTGGTCATCTGCCTGCTGCTTCGGTTGTTCATGAACTCTTGCTCCACTCCGTTGGATCGTCTGCCCCCCTTCCCAGCGGACCGATTCTCTCTTAGAAGTTCCCGTCGTCGGTGTCCATGGTCTCTTTCCAGAGCTCCAGATTTTCCAGATAGACACTGGTCCCCCGCGCCACACAGGTCAGCGGATCATCGGCAATCTTCACCCGCAGACCCGTCGCATTTCCAATGATGACGTCCAGCCGCCGCAGCAGAGCGCCGCCGCCAGCCAGACTGATGCCGTTATCGATTAAATCCGCCGCCAGTTCCGGTTCGGCGTGTTCCAGCGTCCGTGTCACCGCTTCAATGATCGCCGAGATCGGCTCTTTCAGCGATTCCCGCACCTCTTCGCTGGTGATGACAATCTTGCGGGGCAGCCCGGAAATCGTATCCCGCCCGGAAATCTCCATCGTCAGTTCCTTGTCCAGCGGTGCAGCCGAGCCGATCTCGATCTTGATTTTTTCCGCTCGCGCTTCGCCGATCAGCAAATTGTAGGTCCGCTTCAGATGATTGATGATCGCCTCATCCATATCATCCCCAGCCACCCGGACCGATTCGCAAACACTGATATCCGCCAGGCTCATAATCGCCACTTCCGTGGTACCCCCGCCGATATCCACGATCATGGACGCCGTCGGCTCGGTAATCGGCAGTCCCGCTCCGATGCCCGCCGCCATCGGTTCCTGCACCAGATACACTTTGCGGGCGCCCGCCCGCTCCGCCGAATCCATCACCGCCCGCTTCTCCACCGCCGTGATGCCCGAAGGAACCGAAATCACCACCCGAGGCCTCACCAGGCCGCGCCGGCCATGCACCTTGCGGATGAAATAGCTCAGCATAGCCTCGGTAATCTCGAAATCACTGATAACCCCGTCCTTCATCGGCCGTATGGCGGAAATCGAGCCGGGCGTTTTGCCCAGCATCTCCTTGGCCACCAGACCCACGGCATTGCCGTTTTGCAGCACCCGGTTGGTTCCTTTGCGAACGGCCACGACCGAGGGTTCATTCAAAACGATACCATCCCCCCGGACACAAACCAGGGTATTGCAGGTTCCCAGGTCTATGCCCATATCCACCGAAAATATTCCAAGTACGGTATCTAATATCACGATCGGTACCTCTTCTTCGCTGCTTTATTCTGCTGATATGACAGCCGGCAACATCGCTGCGCATTTTACCGATGCTTCAAACACCTGGCAAGCATTACTTTACCGCCATCCAAAATTTCTCTGCATCCGGTAACCAGACGCCGCCCCTTATCTTCCTGCCCTTGGCTGTTTTCTCCCCCTGCTTCGCATAAAAGCCGGCTTCCCGGAATCAGGGAACGGGGATTTCACTAACCGTGAAAATCACGCCATATAATTGATACCCATACAGACAGGTAATCGCTGCGGTTGTCGCCGTCACCAGAGTTGCCAGCCCCAATAATGCGGTATATATGTCGGTCAAACTGCCGCCCCGACGCTTGTTGGTTTTTCCTTCGGATACTGCTGCCATATTTATTTTCACCTTTTTGAGGTTTGAGATACCAGATACCGGTTTACAAATTACTTAAACCCATTAAAAACCAGTAGTTACCTTATCGCCAGCCATGGCGCTGCCCTGCATGCCGATCATCCGGCCCACCGCCTCGGTTGGCTCCACATGCGTAATCAGCAGATTCCCCAGATACTGATCGTTCCGATATACATAGAACGTCATATCCTTGCGTACCCCGGATGATGAGCCTACCGAAATGGCGGCCAGACTATCGTCTATCCCCGTTATCTGCCCGCTGATGGGTACTCCCGCTTCCTGCACCCGGGTCTGGGTCACCTGACCGCCGGGCCGAAGCTCCTCGGATTGAAGCGCCACCGCCTGCAATCGCGAACGGATTGCGGCATTGTCGTTTTCCAGCTCATGAATCTGCTCCAGCCGCTGCCGGCTCAGGGTGTTCAACTGGGCGCTTTTCACCCGCTCGCTGTCCAGGGCCCGCTCCAGATCGATTACCCGCGTCTGGGCCACAATCATCTGCTGATGGTTTTTGTCCAATTCCGACTGGATATCCTGCTGCGCCTTAAACATATTGGCTATCGTATCTTGCAGCGATTTGCTCAGCCCCACCGCGGTCGAACTTTTGTTTTCCGCCTGGGCTTTGGCCACCTGGGACGTATCCAACTGGCTCTGAAGCTGGGCTTTTTCCTTCTCCAGCGATAAAATCTGATTTTGCAGGGAACTGATCAGCTTATCCAGCCGGGCAACCGTCTGCGCCTGCGATTCCGATGCCACCGCCGCCTGAACCTGAGCCGCCTCCCGATAGGTCACTTGCTCTTCATACGCCTTTTTCCAATCGGCCGTATTGGTAACAAAAACCACGATGACCCCGCAGAGAAAAATGGAAAGCAAAGACAACATTAACGCAAATACTTTTGTTAAAACACTCAATGTTTTACTCCTTAACTGGTTATGTTATCATCCATTCTGGTAAAAGCAGCTTTCGGTACTTCGAATATCGGAAAAAGGTTCGGGTGAGCATATCCTCGTATGGAATGTTAATCCTCAGCAGCTTTACTTTCTGTTTCGGGCTTCACAGACCCTTACAACGTGATTATTCTAATTTTCCGGCTTCACAAGTCAAGGAATTTCTGCCGCCCTATTTATTTAGCCCAAGCCAAAGATTACCGACACCTCATCCGCCGCCCCGCCTTGAGCATTTCACATATAACCTTCTTTGCGATAGGCATTTACAGAAATAACCCTTGCCCACCGGCCGGTGTCCACCAGCCGTTTGACCCAAATAAATCTTCGAAACTTTACTTACGATTTCTATTTATTTTATACGATATATCTGGTATAATATCTCTCTATAAGGTATCAAAAGGACACTAGGAATACATGCGGACACAACCCTTCTTGGCTAGACGGCAGGCCGCTCGTGCTGGCGGCCGGATTGTGTCGCGCATAAGTATCTATAAATAAAACTTTTATGAATTACACCGAAGCTGAGCATGTCCGATTCATCACCCGGGTGTTTGAGGAGCACGGGGATTATATTCGCAAGGTCATTTATTTTAAGATTAAAAACGAATCTCTGGTCGATGACTTTTTTCAGGAATGCTTCCTGTCTTTGATTCAGAAGCCGATCCCCTGCCAGAACATAAAAGACATCAAAAGCTATCTTTTCAAGGTCATTCACAACGATATCATTGACGCCGCACGCCGGATTCAGAGATATCAAACCAGTCTTTCCCATTATCTTGAAGAGATCAAAAAGGCGCCGCAAAAAGAATATCCCGAAACCGCCCTGATACAAAATGAAGAAAGCGACAAAATCCTCTCCTGGCTCAAGAAGCATCTGTCCGCCCGGGAAGCCCAGGCGATTATCCTGCGGTACCGGGAAAACTGCACCAACCGGGAAATGGCCCAAAAAATGGGAGTAAAGGCAAGTTCTGTCAATCGATATATCTGTATCGGTTTAAAAAAAGCACGTCTGGCTTTAAACGAAATAGGGGTGTAATCACATGGAAAAAAATCAGCTCCAATCCGCCTGTATTTCCGCTCAGGAATATTATTATGATTGGCTCTCTCCGGATCTAAGGGAAGAAATACCCCCGGAAACCCAGGAACATCTCCGGCACTGCCGCCAGTGCCACGGCAATATGGCGCAGCTCCAGAAAATCCTGGCGTCGCAGCAGGATGAGGCAGCGGACAGCCGCCCCCAAAATTCCGATTGGTCCGCTCTTCTCGAAACGCATTTTTCCTGCCTGGACCGTCCCATGGACTGCGCCGCCGTGAAACCGTTTCTTCCCTCCCTGGCCGATCCCGCTGGGAAAGTGACCATTCCCACCCCCGTTACCGTTCATCTGGAACACTGCCCGGACTGCCTGCATGATTTCCAGACCCTCCAAAATCTGCCCCTGACCCACGACCAGCGGCACAATCTCTCCCGCCTTTTTGCCGGCACTTCCCGCCCGGGGATCTTCTGGAAAACGGAGAAGCAAATTGCCGCCCTGGCAGGCCGGGATCATAGCCGTACCCTTCAGGCCATCCTCCAGCGGCCCAATTCCGGAATCACCACCTGCTTTTCACTGCGCAGCGCCCATCCGCAAGCGGAGAATCCGGCAAACTTGCAAGAGGCATACAGCCTCCAGGTCCTCCGCCACAGCCCCGATACCGTCCTGAGCACCGCCGCTAATACTCCCCAGCCGGCCGCCGGCTCCCGGAAAAAGGACGCTGTTCTCCATCTCCTGCGCTCAAGAAAATTCCAGACCGCCGCCGCGGCCGCGGTTTTCCTGCTCTTTGGCATGATGTTCCTGTTCCGCCCCTCCACGGCCCGGGCCGTTCCTTTGCAGCAGATCTACCAGGCCGTCCAGGAGGTGCAAAACCTGCATATCTCCCGCACCTCCCCCGCCAGCCGGACGCCCCTGGAAGAAATCTGGATATCGAAGGAATCAGACCTGCTTGTAATCAAAAACCAGGCCGCCACCGTCCTGTGGGACCTGTCCCGGAATATCAGAAAAATAAAAGCCCCGGGAACGGACGGAATGCAAACCCAGTTGCTTGATGAGGGCCAGGTAAATAACCAGAAAAAATATATGGAGCGTTTTTTCGACCTGATGCCCTTTGACAATGCCTCCTCCCTGCCGGATAATGCCTCCTGGAATCAGATGCCGCTGGAAAATCCCGCCGCTGCCATGCCCGGCACCACTCTCTATGAGCTGACCTGGCACCAGCAGCAGACATCGGGAGTCACCCGCTATTCAAAATGGCGCTGTTATCTGGATCCCAAAACCAACCTGCCGCAAAAAACCGAGCTTTACACCTCATCGAATCTGGAAAATGGGTATGAATTAATTAACACCACCACGGCTCAGCCAATCAGTAAGGAAACCCTCGACCAGGCCCTCCAAACCCTGGGCTTTTGAATTATTTCACCGGCTTCCATAAGGGAATTTGGTTTTTATATATATCCCCTGTTTTTCCGACCAGCAGGCTTTCCGCCTCCATCGTCAGGCAATGCCCATCCGCAAAACCCACATTCAAACGGTGAAACTCATGGCGGCCCTCGACGGCATCTTCTAACTGTTCTTGGTAAAATGGTGATGATGGAGATAATGATGATAAGAGTTGATTCATTTTCAATCCCGGCACATAAGCGGCATCCTCGTTTTTCGATGGGGGTGTGGGGGGCCTATCATCAGCCGCATGGCGCCAGGAGATCATGGCATAGCCGCTGTCCAGCACCAGCAAAGTATCGCCGGGGGTGGAAATCAATTCGGCATGTAACGGTTCCCCGATAAATTCATCTTGTTTACTTCCACCCGAAGACATGGTGCAGACCGACAGGTTCACGCCATAATTCCCCATCAGAATATTGGCATAGGAACTGCCCGCCGGAATATTCCGGTCCGGGCATTGCAGCAGCTTGCAGTTTCGGACATCCCTGCCGATATAATCACTAAGAAATTGGAACCACCACCATCCCGATCTATCATAAGAAGAATTGCCGAAATAGCCGCCCGGAGGCGGGGTATTTATTAAATTGGAAAATGCATAGGGATAGGACCTGGTATCTATTTCAAAGGACCCCAGGGCCAGATTCAGATGATGCAGGTTCGATAAGCACAGAGCGGTTCGTGCCTGTTTCTTTGCCAACTGCAGCGCGGGCAGCAGCAGCGCCAGCAGCAGGGCAATCACCCCGATTGCCGCCAGCAGTTCTATAAGCGTAAACCCTTTTTTTGCCATTAGTTATATCAAATATAGAAAATCTAAACCTATCCGGCATAAAAGAATTCCCTTATTATGATAACCGGCGTTAGTTTGTCAATCGAACAATTCCCGCCTCCGGATTGTGAGGAATTCCGGTTTGACATGCCCTGTTCCCCCAAAGAACCGGCATAAAAAGTGAGCTACCCGGAACGTACTGGGGGGTTTCGGCTCCGGGCAGCTCGGTCGGGAAGAATAGCGCGTTTGCAAAGGTGTTGCAGTTATATACTCATCGGCACGCCCGCATATAATAGATTTTCCACACTCCCGTTATGGTACAGGACGTCGGATCCCAGGGATCGGTGATACACTCTGAGGTTTTATACCGCTCCAGCCAAGAGCCGTAACAACTGCCCGACGGCGCGGAAATACACCCCCAGCGTTCAAAATGATCTTCATACAGGCCATCACATGAATACAGACAAAAAATAACGTAATAGGGCTGCAGCAGATTAATGCAGTCATAAAAGGCCGCCCCCACAATGTTTACCGCCTCCGTATCGCCCAACTCCGCCGCGGTGTCCGGCAGCTCAATGGCATTCATCGACAGCACCAGCGCAACACCATCCAGCCATTCCTGCGGCAGGTTGCTGGCATCGGTTCGATAATAGAATCTGCGCTTGGCAAGGTCCACCACCCGGAAACCATCCTCGTCAGCATGCGTCAGCACCACAAAATGGCTGGACCCCGGAAAGGACAGAATCACCTGGTATCCATTCAACTGCTTCAGGGTATCGATATCCGTTTTCACCACCTTCCCCTGCAATCCTTTGCTCCGGGCAAACTGCTTCATAGCATAGATGCTGGTATTGCCCTGATAATCGATTAACCCGGCTGCTTCCTGATCGCTGACCGGTATCCCCAGCCGCCCCAGGCTATATTGCAAAGCAATCGTGCCGCAATTGTGAGCCGTGGCGGTATTCTCCAAAATCCGCTTCTTTTCCTGCAGCAGTGCCTCAGTGTCGATCCCATACTCTTCCTTGGTATATAAACAGGACAGCGTTTGGGGGGAACCGGCGGATTGATACTCAATATACGTATCCTGTTCATACTGGATTTCAAAGGCCTCCGCCGCCGGCACCGCGGTCTCGATGGATACCATCTCCCAGCGGTCGCTTTTCAGCAAACGGGCATCCGGGCCGTACTCATTGTAATTTTCGATGGCAATCACCCCCGGCACCCACCGCCCGCCGATCAGTTGATATTTTTCATACGTAGTAACGGTATCGGTGTAATCGGGGCGAGCCACCAGCGAAAACAGAACGGCGTAATTTTTATCCGGATCCAGCACAAACGACATTTCCAGCCCATCGGCATGGACCGCCTGCAGATGAATCTCCCGGCCATCCTCCCGTACCGTTTCTGTGCCGGTCAACTGGGCCGACGCCAGCCGCTCATACGTATAAAAACCGTATCCCCACGGGATAATCCCCGCCGTTAACGGCCCGTTCACCACCACGGGAACGGAAACCGGCGATTCTGCCACCATGGCGTTTTTGACGGACCGGGAATAGGTCGTGTATTCGCGGCCGTTCCACACAAACACCCGCCTGCCGTTCCAATCCAGATTGAAAAACTCATACATAAAGCTGGCGGTCATGGGCGGCTGGATGGAATCAATGCGGGAAATGACATTGATCTCCCAGTAAAATCGCGTCCCATCGTATTTGACGATCTCCGTCGCCGTCATGGTATATTCATTGCCGTAGCGATACCGGATGTTAAAGGGGATGGCCTCATAGGCCATCTTCTGCAATTCGGCATCTTTCTCCGGTTTGTCCGGATTATTCCGGTATGCCTGCAGCGCCGGTTCGATCTTGCTCTCGATCTCCGCCGCATCCAGAATCTTCGGCGCCTCATAACTGATGTGTGTTGCCTCCATGCTTCCGCCGGCTATCCAGGTTTTTCGCTGATTCGCGATCAGCGTGCGAATAATGGGCAGCATCTCCTCCCGATCCAGCGCCCGGTCCGCCAAAACCGGCAAACAACAGGACAAAAAAATCACCAGCGCCAGCACCAGTTCCACCTTCAGGCTCTTATTCTTCACGACCTGACTCCTTTCTTTACCTGTATGCTTCCTACCCCATACTCGGATGGAGCTTAAACATCCCGGCAGCACAACCATCGCCCTGCCTTCCCAGCAAAAACCTTCTGTCATATATAAAGCGTTTGACACCGGGGATCGATTGATACGAAAATTATTTTTTCTTATATTTCCGCAAAACCTCTGCCAAAGGAAGGAAAGTCCGCCTATTGCCATAACTGCTTAAATATCAGGAAATTACCAAAACCATGAACTCGACGCCGGCGTCATAAGCTCTTCGACCCCTTGTTACTGGGCAAGTAGAGCTGTTTTTGGATGACAAATCGACTTTTGACGGTTCCGCCAAAATTGACATTGCCTCCTGTCGGTTTTTTTGTTACTACTATTCCCGTCCATTACGTACATCCTGGTTATGAGAAAGTCAGAATTTCAAGACTTCCATTGAGAGGTAATACCATGCGGCTGTACCTGCTTTTGCTTTTGTGTTGCTTTTTGCTTGTCCTTCCCTCCTGTTCCCGGAAAGAGGCCGGGGAGGGTTCTGAAAAACCGGCCGTCGCCGTGATCCCCAAAGGAATGACGCACCAGTTCTGGAAATCCGTGCATGCCGGGGCGATGAAAGCCGCCGCCGAACTGGATGTGGAAATTATCTGGAAAGGGCCGTTCAAAGAAGATGACCGGGAATCCCAGATTAAAGTCGTGGAAGATTTAGTGACGCGCGGGGTAGCGGGGATTGTGCTGGCGCCGCTGGACAATGCGGCCCTGCGCGTGCCGGTGCTCAATGCCGCCCGCAGCGGCATCCCGGTCGCCATCATCGACTCCCACCTCCAAGGGGAGGATTACATCAGCTATATCGCCACGGATAACTTCGCCGCGGGAAAAAAGGCGGCCCGCCGCCTGGCGGAATTGCTGGCCGGCAAAGGAAAAATCGTCATGCTGCGCTGCATGGAAGGCTCGGCCAGTACCATGGAGCGGGAAGAGGGTTTTCTGGAGGAGATGAAAGCCTTTCCCGGCATCGAGATCGCCAGCTCCAACCAATACGGCGGCGCCACGACCGAAAGCGCCTATCAGGCCAGCGAAAATCTGCTGGCCCCCTTTACCGATGCCGGCGGCGTGCTCACCCTGAACGGCATCTTTTGCCCGAATGAATCCACGACCTTCGGTATGCTGCGGGCCTTGCAGGATGGCGGCCATGCAGGCAAGGTTTTCTACGTGGGATTCGACAGCTCCGACAAACTCATCCAGGCCCTGGCCCAGGGAGAAATCCACGGCCTGGTCATCCAGGATCCTTTCCAAATGGGATACCTCGGCGTCCAATCGATCATGCAGTTTTTGCACGGTCAGGAAGTGGTGAAAAAAGTGGATACGGGATCCGTGGTGGCCACGCGGGAGAATATGGAAAATCCCGATGTGGCTCGATTGCTCAAACCGGATTTAAAACAATGGCTGAACGAGTAAACGGGCTGGCCGCGCCCTTCTGTCTGGAAATGCGGGGCATTTGCAAAAACTTCGGCGCCACGGCAGCCCTGCAGCAGGTCGATCTGAGCGTGCAGTATGGGGAAATTCACGCTTTAATCGGGGAAAACGGGGCGGGCAAAAGCACCCTGATGAAGATTCTTTCAGGGGCTATCAAACCGGACGGCGGCGAAATGCATCTGGCAGGCCGGCGTTTTGCCCCGCAAAATCCCCTGGAGGCCAAAAGGGCCGGCGTCGGAATGATTTATCAGGAATTGTCGCTGGCCGGCCATCTGACGGTGGAAGAAAATATCCTGCTGGGCCGGGAACCGCACCTCTGGGGCTTACTCCGGCGCTCCGCCATCCGCCGGCAGGCACAGGCGGCCCTGGGATTCTTTGCCGACGCCGAAATCCGCCCCGGCCAGAAAGTCCGGGAGCTTTCGGTGGCGGCCCGCCAGCGGGTGGAGATCGCCCGGGTGCTGGCCACGGGCTGCCAGGTGATGGTGCTGGATGAGCCGACCAGCTCCCTCGGCCGCCAGGATGTTCAGCGGTTATTCGCCATTCTCCAGGCCCTGAAAAATAAGGGACATTCTATAATCTACATTTCCCATTTTATCGAGGAAGTGAACCAGATCGCCGATCAGGTGACGATTCTCCGGGACGGCAAAACGGTCTTCAGCCGGCCCGTACCGGAAATAACGCCCGAAGCCATCGTCACCGCCATGGTCGGTAAACCCGTGGGCCAGCTCTATCCCCGCTCCGAGCGCCGCCGGGGCGAGCCGGTTTTGACGGTGCATGCCCTTCGATCCCCCAAAGTACAATCGGCCGGCTTTACGCTGCATCGCGGCGAAGTCCTCGGCATAGCCGGCCTGGTGGGGGCCGGCCGAACCGAACTGCTGCGCGGCATCTTCGGCCTGGACCCGGTGCAGAAGGGGGATATCACCCTGGCTCTCTACCGCGGCCCCGCCTCGCCGCGACAGCGCTGGCGGCAGGGTGCGGGCATCTTGAGCGAAAACCGCAAAGAGGAAGGCCTGGCCCTGACCCTCTCGATCGCGGAGAATACGACGCTGTCCAGCCTTTCCCGGCTGGGCCGCCTGGGTCTGGTCCGCCCTTCCGTCCAGGATCGCCAAACCACCCGCTGGATCGAAAAACTGGGGATTCGCTGCCAGGGTCCCCAGCAAAAGGTTAACGATCTCTCGGGCGGAAACCAGCAGAAAGTGGCGCTGGCCCGCCTGCTCCAGCACGAGGTAGATGTCCTATTGCTCGATGAGCCGACGCGCGGCATCGATGTGGCGGCGAAAGCGGCCATCTACCAGCTTATCGATGAACTGGCCG
>JAKJEP010000380.1 GCA_022705365.1 Planctomycetota bacterium
GGGGATGGGTTTCGAGGAAGAGGCCGTCGGCGCCGGCGGCGATGGCGGCGCGGGCCAGGATGGGGGCGAGGTCCGGGCTGCCGCCGGAGAAGCCGCCCATGCCGCTGGGTTTCTGGGTGGAATGGGTGGCGTCCATGAGGGCGGGGAAGCCGAGTTTTTTCATATAGTTAAAGGAGGTCATGTCGCAGATGAGCTGGTTGTAGCCGAAGGAGGTGCCGCGTTCGACGAGGGTGATGCGGTCATTGCCGGCGGCGGTGATTTTTTCGACGACGTTTTTCATATCCCAGGGGGCCATGAACTGGGCCTTTTTGACCTGGACGCATTTGCCGGTGGCGGCGGCGGCGACGAGGAGGTCGGTTTGGCGGGCCAGGAAGGCGGGGATCTGAATCATATCGAGGACCTCGCCGGCGGGTGCGGCCTGCTGGGGCAGATGGATGTCGGAGAGGACAGGGAGGGCGAATTCGCGGCGGACCTGCTGGAGGATTTTGAGGCCTTCCTGGAGGCCGGGACCGCGGAAGCTGGACAGGCTGGTGCGGTTGGCTTTGTCGAAGCTGGCCTTGAAGATATAGCCGATTTGCAGTTTATCGGTCAGTTTTTGCATAAATTCCGCGATTTGGAAGCATAAATCTTTGCTTTCGATGACGCAGGGGCCGGCGATGAGAGTCAGGCGGGCGGGGTCTGCGATGGTGACGGATTGGACAGCGGAGTCGCCGACGGTGATGGTTTTCATTGTAACACCTTTAAAAATAAGCGGTTATCAATATTACGGCCGGATGGCATACCGGTTGATCTATCATAGCGAAAATTTTTGGAAAAACCAGATTAATGGAGCAGCCATTTGCGGAGGTGGTAATGGCGGACGGGGGGAGCAAATTCTCTGCCCGGCGGGGGCGGCGGGGTGAAGACCTTGACGGCATGGGGAATGGATTCGATATGAAGGGGCAGAAGGGGTCCGGGGTCGCCGTCGATCTGGACATATTGAGGCTGGGGGGAGCGAATGATGACGTCGCGGCAATGGAGCCGGACCACCTGGGCCGAGGTATGGGATTTACCGGCAACGGTCAGGAGCGAATGCTTGAGAAGGGTCCTTCTTTTTCTGCATTTATAGATGCACAGATGGAGGAAGCCATCCGAGCAGTTGGCATCGGGCAGGATTTTGAGGCCGACGGCGTAGCGGGAGATATTGCCGACAAAGGCCAGGGCCGGCTCGTCACAGACCAGTTTGCCATCGGCCTCGATCTGGAAATGGGGAAAGTTGTGTTCCCAGAAGGTGCGGCAGATGGGCCAGATATAATCGGCATGAGTGATATGGCCGGAACGGCCCTGATGGACAATCTGGACGACCTCGGCATCGAAGCCGACGCCGACGATGGAGGTGAAGATCCGGCCGTTGACCCGTCCGAGATCGAGGTTTCTGGTGATTCCGTGTTCCAGGCATTGGATGGTAGTTTTAATCGAGCCGTCCAGTCCCAATTCGGAGGCGAGCAGGTTTTCGGTGCCGCAGGGCAGAATCATGACGGGGGTGGGGCAGCCGGCCATGGATTGCAGGACGGAGCGGACGGTGCCATCTCCGCCGGCGACGATAATCACGGAAGTGTTTGACTGACAAGCCATTGCCGCCAGTTCGCCGGCGTGCTCGAGGGAGCGGGTGAGGTTGAGGCAGATTTGATCGCCCCGGCTCCGCAGCCATTGGCAGAGATGGCGGAGGCCGGAAATATCCAGGTGAGAGCCGGATTTGGGATTGATAATGAAGCAAAAGGTTTTCATGGTATAGTTCTAACTTTTTATTTAAAAGAGGTTTATGTTCATTTTACCTTTTTATTTGGTATCGGTCACAGGGATGAAAAAACATAAAATTTGGTAAAAACCAATAAACTTTCCCGGGAAGGGGTATCGTGCCGAGGTTTTTCTATTGCAAGAACGGCAGCCTTCCTTATAATAACTGGCTTGTATCTATGTAGAATAAGATAGTGATATGGTAAAAGAAAACAAGGGAGATATTTAATAAAAATGGATACTCCAATGATGGAATTATCGTCTTTTCTATCCGGCAAAGAGAGTTTGACGGAAGAGCAGTTACAACAACTGATTCTGAAGGTGCGCAGCGGTGCGCGGAATCGGGAACAATTTCAGGAGCAGCTGCAGGCGATGGTCCAGCAGCACGGCAAGCAATGGGAGAAGGATTCCCTGCAGGCGGGCAAGGCGGGTCAGGGGTATTTTGCGTTGGGCGAGTATGCCGAGGCGCTGAAGTGGCTGAGCAAGTCGGGCACGAGCAAGCAGAGCTGTTATTTGCGGGCCTGCTGTCTGCGGTCGCTGCAGGATTATGACGGGGCGATCAAGGAATTCGAGCAGGCG
Organism: Planctomycetota bacterium; assembly: GCA_022705365.1. GTDB lineage: Bacteria > Planctomycetota > Phycisphaerae > Sedimentisphaerales > SM23-30 > JAKJEP01. The sequence continues at coordinate 2,356 of JAKJEP010000380.1, forward strand.
GAGAGCAAGGGATGCGACAGTTTTGAAACGGCCATGTTGATTGTGGATTGCTGCCGGCGGAAAGGGGATCTGGAGGGAGCGCAGGATCGCCTGAAGCGGATCTCGCGGGTTGGGGAGCTGCGAGCCGAGTATCACTATCAGATGGGAAAGCTGAAAGATGCCAACGGGAAGCATGAGGAAGCGATGGAGGAATACGAACAGGCGATCAAGCTGGACAGCCGCCATGCCAACGCGATTTTTTCGCTGGCCTTTTCCTATGATCTGTACGGGGATGAGACCAAGGCCATCGAATATTACAAGCGGTGCATCAAGCTGGGTCCGGTGCATGTCAGTGCGCTGCTGAATCTGGCGGTTTTGTATGAAGAGGCGGGGTATTATGAGCAGGGGCTGAATTGCGTGCGCAAGGTGCTGGCGGCCTATCCGAATCACCGGCGGGCGCAGATGTTTTGGAAAGACCTCGATTCGAGCCGGACGATGTACTTCGATGAGGACCAGGAGAAGAAGATCGACAAGCGAAATCAGGTGCTGGAGATCCCGATCAGTGATTTTGAATTGTCGGTACGCTCCCGGAACTGTCTGAAGAAGATGAATATCCGGACGCTGGGCGATTTGCTGCGGGTATCAGAGACGGAGCTGCTGGCGTATAAGAATTTCGGGGAGACCAGCCTGCTGGAAATCAAGCATATTCTGAACCAGAAGAATTTGCGGCTGGGGCAGCTTCTGGAAGACCGGGGCAACGGGGCCTCGTCGGATGAGGACGAGGCGGTATCGGATGACGAGGAGAAGCTGATGGAGACACCGGTGACGGAGCTGGAGCTGTCGGTCCGGTCGCGCAAGTGCCTGCAGCGGTTGAATATAGAAACAGTGCGTGATTTAATCAAGTGTACGGAAGCGGAGCTTCTGGGCTGTAAAAATTTTGGGATGACGAGCCTTTACGAGATCAAACAGGCGTTAAAAGAGCGGAATTTGTCGCTGCGGCGTCTGGATGACTGAGTCAAGCGGTCCCAACCGGTTGAGAACATGGAAAGCAACAATCCGGCAAATCGGTTTTATGCCATTCGTTTTTTTGTTATCGCAGCCGGCCTGAGTTTGTTATTCGGCTGTGAGCGGAAGAAGCT
>JAKJEP010000381.1 GCA_022705365.1 Planctomycetota bacterium
TGGCCTGCGATCCGGATGGATCCATCTATACGGCCTCCTGGAGCGGCAATCGGCTGAGCATGGTAAGTCCCCGGTTTGCCGTACCCACGAATCTGGAAATTTTGCGGCAACTGAGGCAGTGGGGGACTGCGGGGGTGTTCTGGGATGTGATCGGGGCGATGGCTCCTGTCTCGGATTTCAATCCGAATGCAAATTATTCCTATTTCATGAAAGATGCCCACTACCAGGATCTGCTGCGGCTGTTTGCGGCGTTGCGGGATACCGCCCCGGCGATGCTCTTTGGAACGGAAGACGGCCAGGAGCCGATGCTGCCGTATTTTGATTATGCGCCTTCCTACGGCGGGGAAGGGGATGGCCGGACTTTGGTATGGGCACCCCTGAACGAGCTGGTCTATGGCGATGCGTTTGTCAATGCGGTGGGGATTGAAGGAAACATCAATCCTTACAATGACAGCGCTGGAGTAGTCGCCAGACTCTACGGTGCTACGCTGGGTGGTGACGCAAGAACCGAATGGCCGGAGACATACACCCCGGTGATGCAGCAGATTTTCGAAGTGAATCGTGTTTTGAGCTGTATCGCCGCCGAGCGGATGCAAAGGCATTGGATCGATCCGACCGGCTGGCGCGCGAGTATCTGGCCGAATGCGGTGGTAATCGGAAATGTGCAGGCCGGAAAAACGATTGATGCTGCCTTCGATACCCCGCTGGGAACGATCCTGGTCAAGGGGATGCGACCGAACGGTTTTGCGATAGTAACGAATATCGGCCACTGGGTCGTTTGGGGAGTGCAGGAACTATCTCAAGCGGGCAAACGGCTGGTTCGCTGTTCCAATCCGGATAGCGTGGTGGTATGCAATGCGCACGGATTGACGCTGGCCAGCTACGGTTTTTTTGATCCTCGGACCGAAAAGGAACGCCCGATGAATCTGTCTGCATGGGAGTTTGAGTGTCCGGAATGGGCGAAGCGGATGCAACAGCTTGTGAAGCGGCCCGATCAGGAACCTGTGAAGATACAAGTTTTAGAGAAAAATCTATTCCAGTTCACCGCCCCAGGTCCTGATTGTACCTACTTTATTGCAAATACTACGGAGGAAGAATCCTGACCGTATCAGGGATGGTGAACAGGAAGTCCTGTCCTGTTTATCGAATATTGACGCCAGCGTCAAAAGCTCTTGGATCCCTTGTTATTGAGAAGCCAGAGCCGTTTTTGGATGTCAATATCGACTTTTGACGGTTCCGTCAATATTACCTTTCAGCCGGAGGGGGATTTATCCTATCGGGCGAAGTTTCGGCGGCGGAAAGGCCGTTGAGGCGGGCGAACATGTGCTTGATGTCAGAGGCGCCGCGGATGGCGACGTAGATGGTGATGGTGGAGTACCAGATCAGGACGGCCAGGATTACCCCGGACCAGAGCCAGTGTTCCAAGACGATTTTCATATCCATTGTGCTTACCATATTTTGGGTCTCACGTTTTACAGGGTAGGGTTGGGACTGGGACGGAAAAGCGGTTTCAGCAGCGAACCGGCAATCATGGAGATGGCGACGATGGCATAGGTACCGATATTGACCCAGTTGTCACCGATGTGATAGGCAGTCCAGCCTTGTTTTTGCAGTTGGCCAGCGGCATCGAAAAATTCCACCTCGACAAACAGGTTCAGAGAAAGGGCCAGAATCGGCAGGCCGGCACCCATGACGATGGCGGCGATGGCACCCCAGTTGTTGGCCCGCTTCCAGTAGCAGCAGGCAATCAGGAGGATGGACATGCTGGACAGGTAGATGGTCCCGGTAGTCTGGAGATATTCCCAGAGGTTGCCCTCCAGCTTGTACCATAGGCCCCAGAAGAGCAGGAACAGGCCGATGAGGGCGATAATGAAACGGTTGATGAGGATACCCTTCTTTTCGGACCAGGGGCGGCGCCGGCGGAAGGGAGCCAGGATATCATTGTAGATGACAGAACCCCAGGTAATCATGTAGGAGGCGTCGGTGGACATGTCGGCGGCGAGCATAGCGGCGATGAGGATGCCCATCATGCCCATCGGGACGATGGTGCTCAGATACAGGGGCATGGCGAAAAGGGAGGAGTCTTTCTCGCCCATGGTGGCGGCGATGGAACTGAGGGTATCGGGAGAAACCGTGACGGAGGCCAGGGCGGCGATACCCCAGATGCCGGGGATCATCCAGCGGCAGACAAAGAAGAAGGCGGTGCCGGTATAGACCTTGCGGCCGGTACGGGTATCCTTGGCGGAGAGCAGGCGGGCGATGCAGGTCTGCCAGGTGAGGACGGCGGCGGCGCCGAAATGCTGATGGACGGTGAGCAGGATGTTGTCCCAGCCGACTTTTCCGAGAATCAAGACCGTAACAACCAGCAGGCCGGCACTCATGACGATGAACTGGAGGTAGTCGGTTACCAGAACCGAAAGCATCCCGCCCAGAATGGTGTACACCGCCACGCCAATGAGGAGAACGGTCATGGCGATTTCGAGGTAGGTGGGATTCATGCCGCAGCAGACGACCAGGAACTGGCCGCCGACACGGAGGAAAACGCCCATGTTCAGCAGGCCGCCCAGGACGATAACCACCCCTGCCAGCCAGCGGACGAAGCCGCCGTAGCGTTTTTCGAAGAGTTCGGGGATGGTCATGACACCGGAGTCACGCAGGGGTTTGACGCAAAAGCCGGTCCAGCCGACCACGAACATGGCCAGGGCCATGCAGATGCCGGGGATGGCGCCGGCAAAACCGCGGGTGTAGCCGGCCTGGGCGGTGTACATGCAGGTGACGATGCCGAACTCGGTGGCGGCCAGGGAGGCGATGCCGAGATAGATATTCATTTCGCGGCCGGCGACGATGAAATGCTCGACCTTGCAGACGTATTTGCGGACCATGATGCCGGCGATCATGGTAATCAGGAGATATAGACCTACAATACTGCCGTCCAATAGCCAGGAGAAATGACTCATGCAATGCACCTTTACGTTAGAATGAATTCAGATCGTTTACTTTTACCAGCCCGGCGGCCAAAATCCAGAAAAAACTGCACCCCTTACCAGCTTATGATTTTGTTCGAGCGGGCGGATTCCTTTTCGCAGGCAATCAGTTTTACGGAATTTTTGGATTGCTCGGCGGTGGTGACCGGCGGCAGTTTGGCGCCTTTGACCGTTTGGATGAAATGCTCGATCTCACGGGAATAGCCATCGCCGGGCAGGATTTCGGGTGTAAAGGCATCGCCTTTCGCGGGGCAGACCTTGAAGGCCGGCTGACGGGTGCAGTCATAGGTGATGACGGCCTGATCGAGCACGATATTGAAGCTCATCTCGAAGCCAAAGGACGGTGACATCATCCAGCCGCCCTCGGCGGTGACGACGCAATCCCGGTCGAGGATATACTGGGTGACGAGGTGGTCGTAATCGTGGCTGGGGCCTTTGACCGCCCGGGTGAGAACGGCTTTGGGCAATCCGAAAAGA